>NZ_JMFY01000017.1:0-263331 GCF_000765165.1 Clostridium sp. HMP27
CGAGTCCCTTCTGGGTCGCCAAATGGCTGGATAGCTCAGTCGGTAGAGCAGAGGACTGAAAATCCTCGTGTCCCTGGTTCGATTCCTGGTCCAGCCACCACAATGCGGGAGTGGCTCAGTGGTAGAGCGTCACCTTGCCAAGGTGAACGTCGCGAGTTCGAATCTCGTCTTCCGCTCCAATTTTATATGGCGCTATAGCCAAGTGGTAAGGCAGAGGTCTGCAAAACCTCTATTCCCCAGTTCAAATCTGGGTGGCGCCTCCATAACAAAAAAGCTTCTAGAGATTCTAGAAGCTTTTTTTCGTGCCACCCACGTGGCAAGTGGCAAGTTATAAACAGATTGTTAATCTGTAACTTGCCACTTGCCATGTGAGTGGCACTCAACTACAAAGATGCTACCTCTATCAATAAGTTTTCCATTTCTTAAATAAACAGGTTTCACATTATATTTTTCTAGAAATGATAGCACTTCTTTGCCATAAGCGTAATAAGACAAGTTCCCATAGAAGGCTAAGGTATTATCATCTATTTTGCCGCAACATCCTCCTATAAAGCCATAGTCAAGCCCAGGAAGTTCAATATCACCTGGAGGTAATAAAAGCACATCAATATCGGTGCTATTAAGAGAGTTAGCTATGCTTTTATCACTAGTTATTAGTGCTCTTTCAGAAACTATAGCAGTGGAGCATTTAGTATAGCCTTGTTTTACATTTATTGAAATTTTATCTTTTACTTTATTAAGCAATGTTTCATCAGTGTATTTTAAGTAATGCATAAATAGTTTTGATAAGTTAACCGCATTTAGTGTAATATCGTAAGGGTATTTATCAGAAATTGATGAGTTAGATTTTAACACATTGAAATTTAAAGATTTCAGCAATTCGACAAAATCAGTAGGCATATCTTTGTGTACTAATATGCTTTCCTTATCTATTATATGAATAAGTATATCGGGATGGCCGCATACAGCCGTATATAGTTTTTCGTAAGGAGGACAAGTTAATACTTTGCATCCTAGTTTTTCTAAATTGCTTTTTTCTACAAGATTTATTCTATAATCTACTAATGCATATTTCATATTTCTCACCTATATTACATATTAAGTTAGTTATGCTATTTTTGTCAAATTTCCTGGGAAATATGTTCAAGCATGCTATGTATACACTTTTAAATTTCACATATACTATCCTAGAAAGGAGTGAGAATAGTATGGAGCACTTTACATTGGTATATGAAAATGAAGTAGAAGATATTATAGATAGTGTTAATAGCTTAAAAGAATATTTTAAAAATAAAGAAATAGAAGTTGGAATATGGGAAAGCATACATGAAAGCACTCACTTTCTTAAAATATATTTTGCTAAGGAAAAGTTTAATGAAAAATACTTTCAAATCTTTAATTTATATATAGCTAATATATTATATAGGGAAGTTGTAAAAGAATTTTTTAAAAAAAATCTTTTAGATTTTTTAGCAGAGAATTATTTTTTTCTTACTGATGAGGAAATAATAGAAATAAAAAATAAAAGTGTAGAGATATTTAATAACGAAACTTTTTTAATAGATGATAAAAATATATTTTATTTAAATAGAAAAAATGAAATGATAGATAAGATAATAGATTGTGTAAAAGAAAATAACGAAATAAATATAAATGGATTTGTAATGTTTAGGATGAAGGAATTGCAGATATACTTAGAAGGCATACTTGAAAAAATAGTAGAAGACCATATGGTTGAAAAGGAATATGATGAATTTATAAAGTTACTTCAGTACTTCGTAAACATACAAGAAAGTAGAATAGATGAATTAAATATAATTATAGATATAGAGGGAAGATATATACTTAGGGATAAAGACGGCAATGATATAACAGAAAGTTTTATGGCTGATATACATAAAAGTAAAATAAGTACTGAAGTTTTAAATGGTGTAAATTTTGAAGATATGCTTATAAGTAATTTAATAACTTATTGTCCGGAAAAAATAGTCATACATTGTTCGGAAAATTCTTTTAATCAAGAAATAATAAGCACCATAAGTAAGGTGTTTCTTCAAAAGGTGGAATTTTGTAGTGAGTGTAAGATGTGCAATAAAATAAAAAGAAAAAGTCCGTTGTAAAAGTCGCAGTTTTTATTGACAGAATTTAATGTTAATAATATAATTAAAAAAAGCAATGAAAAGGAAGAGTAAGCAATTAAATTATTACTAGAGAGGAAAATTCACTGGCTGAAAGATTTTCTTAATAATGTTGTTGAAAACCACCTTAGAGCTGTATACTGAAATTTAGTAAGTATTACCGTTGCCTGCGTTAAGGGTTCAAAGAAGATAATATATTATATGTATTATTAATTTGGGTGGAACCACGGTTATAAATCGTCCCAGTGTATGGGGGGATTTTTTATTTTTTGCAATATATTTAAATTAAATAAGGAGGATATTATGATTAAGGTAACTTTAAAAGATGGAAAAGTTTTAGAGGTTGAAAAGGGAACTAAGGTAGCGGATATAGCTATGAAGATAAGCCCTGCACTTTACAAAAAAGCATTAGGAGCAAAAATAAATGGTGAGGCTAGTGAGTTAATGACAGAAATACATAACGACTGCTCTCTTGAAATATTAACATTTGAAGATGAAGGTGGTAAATTAACATTAAGACACACTGCTTCACATATACTTGCTCAAGCAGTGAAGAGACTTTACCCAGAAGTAAAATTAGCAATAGGACCTGCTATAGATACAGGTTTTTACTATGATTTTGACGCCGATTTTACTTTTACTCCAGAAATGTTCGATAAGATAGAAAAAGAAATCCAAAATATAATAAAAGAAGATTATGCATTAGAAAAATTCGAACTTTCAAGAGAAGATGCTATAAAATTAATGAAGGAAAATAATGAATTATATAAGGTTGAATTAATTCAAGATCTTCCAGAGGATGCGGTTATATCTTTCTATAAGCAGGGAGATTTTACAGACCTATGTGCAGGCCCTCATGTGCCATCTACAGGAAAGGTTAAGGCAATGAAACTTCTTTCAGTAGCAGGAGCTTATTGGAGAGGCGACGAAAAAAATAAAATGCTTCAAAGAATATACGGAACAGCATTCACTAAAAAGAGTGAATTAGAAGAATACCTACATATGTTAGAAGAAGCTAAAAAGAGAGATCATAGAAAACTAGGTAAGGAATTAGACTTATTCAGCCTACATGAAGAAGGTCCAGGATTCCCATTTTTCCATCCTAAGGGAATGGTAGTTAGAAATCTTCTTGAAAATTACTGGAGAGAAACACATACTAAAGCAGGATATCAAGAAATAAGAACTCCTATTATATTAAATGAAAAATTATGGCATCAGTCAGGTCACTGGGATCACTATAAGGATAATATGTATTTTACACAAATAGATGGAGAAGATTTTGCTGTAAAGCCGATGAATTGTCCAGGATCAATACTTGTTTATAAGAGCGCAATGCATTCTTATAAGGAATTTCCACTTAGACTTGGTGAACTAGGAATGGTTCACAGACATGAACTATCTGGAGCTTTACATGGTCTTATGAGAGTAAGATACTTTACTCAAGATGATGCTCATATCTTTTTAACTAGAGAGCAAATAAAAGACGAAATATTAAATGTAATTAAATTAATAGATGGATTTTATAAGAGCTTTGGTTTTGAGTATTTTGTTGAATTATCTACAAGACCAGAGGACTCAATGGGTAGTGAAGAAGATTGGGAAGCAGCTACAAATGGACTTGCAGAAGCTTTAAATGCCGCAGGATTAAGTTATAAGGTAAATGAAGGGGATGGAGCATTCTATGGCCCTAAAATAGATTTCCACTTAAAAGACTGTTTAGGAAGAACATGGCAGTGTGGTACTATACAGCTTGATTTCCAAATGCCAGAAAGATTTGATTTAACTTATGTAGGAGCAGATGGAGAAAAACATAGACCAGTTATGGTTCACAGAGTTGTATTTGGAAGTATAGAAAGATTTATAGGAATACTTATAGAAAACTATGCTGGAGCATTCCCAACTTGGCTTGCACCAGTACAGATTAGAGTATTGAATATAACAGATTCACAAAAAGATTATGCTAAAAACATAGTTGAAACTCTTAAAGAAAGAGGATTAAGAGTAGAATTAGATGACAGAAATGAAAAAATAGGATACAAGATAAGAGAAGCACAGCTTCAAAAAATTCCTTATATGATTGTAATAGGAGATAAGGAAATGCAAGCAGGAAAAATAGCCTTAAGAACAAGAAAAGGCGGAGATTTAGGAGCAATGGAATTGAATGATTTCATAGCTAAGATAGAAGAAGAAATCAAAAGTAAATCAACTGAAGGATGCACTTTATAAAAAACTTGTTGACAAGTAGATAATATTATAGTAAAATTTGTTGTGTTAAGAAGAAACCAGCCGTTTCTCACCTTACAGCATCGCTAGTAGGGTTATATGGATAGCAATTTTTATTTTGTTGCATATAAAAGGACGGCATTTGCCGTCCTTTTTTTAATACATAAAATAATCATTTATTTGATGTTTATTTCTCTTGGGAGGTGAATGTTATTAGTAAAGATTACCTTATGAATGAAGATATAAGGGAAAAAGAGCTAAGAGTAATTGGCGATAATGGCGACCAATTGGGAATATTGAGTTCCTCTGAGGCTCTAAAAATTGCAGAAGAGAAGGAACTAGATTTAGTAATGATAGCTCCTACTGCTAAACCTCCTGTTTGTAGGATAATGAATTATGGAAAATTCATTTATGAGCAGGCTAAAAAAGACAAAGAGGCTAAGAAAAATCAAAAAGTTGTTAACATTAAAGAAGTTAGATTAAGCCCAAGTATAGAGGAACATGATATTGAAATTAAGGCTAACAATGCAAGGAAATTTTTACTTGCAGAAGATAAAGTTAAAGTAACTGTTAGATTTAGAGGCCGAGAAGCTGAATATTCACATTTAGGTAAAAAAATATTAGATTTATTTTTGACAAAACTTGAAGGTGTGTGTATAGTTGAAAAGCCAGCTAAATTAGAAGGAAAAAATATGACAATGATTTTAGCTCCTAAAAGGGCTTGATATTGAGAGGAGGAAAAGATTATGCCAAAAATGAAATCAAAAAAAGCTGCTGCAAAGAGATTTAAGCTTACAGGAACAGGAAAGCTAAAGAGAGCTAAAGCTTTCAAGAGCCATATCCTAACTAAAAAGAGTGCAAAGACAAAAAGAAATTTAAGACAGACAGCATATGTGTCTGAAACACAGGAAAAAGTAATGAAGAAATTATTACCATACCTATAATAGGTAGGCTAGAAGGAGGTTTATTAAATGGCAAGAGTTAAAAGAGCTATGAACGCTCGTAAATATCATAAAAAAGTGTTAAAACTTGCAAAAGGTTACTATGGAGCAAAAAGCAAGTTATTCAAAACAGCTAATGAATCAGTTATAAGAGCATTAAGAAATGCTTACGTAGGAAGAAAGTTAAGAAAAAGAGACTTTAGAAAACTATGGATAGCTAGAATTAATGCAGCAACAAGAATGAATGGTCTTTCTTATTCAAGATTCATGAATGGAATGAAGCTTTCAGGAATAGATATAAACAGAAAGATGCTTTCTGAAATAGCTATAAATGATCCAAAGGCATTTGCAGAATTAGTAGAAGTAGTAAAAAAACAGCTTAACGCTTAATAAAAAATGCAGCTTTTAAAGCTGCATTTTTTAAATTTTACGGAATTATTTATATAAATATTATCTACATAAGTTTGACAATTTGTATGCCAATGCTATAATAATTGTTAATGCCATGGAATTATAGTAATCATGAGGTGCTTAAAATGAAAATTAGTATAGGGAAGTACTTTAAACTTACCCCGGTGCAAATCTTAGCAGTAGGTTTTGCAACGGTTATATTGATAGGGGCAATTTTATTAAATTTACCTATAGCCTCCCAGAATGGGAGCAGGACTCCATTCATAGATTGTCTTTTTGTTTCTACTTCGGCTACGTGTGTAACGGGACTTGTAACAGTAGATACAGGAACTCATTGGAGCTATTTTGGTAAAACCGTAATAATGTTTTTGATTGAAATAGGTGGATTAGGATTTATGTCCTTTGCTACATTAATAGCTCTTTTGCTAGGAAAACGGATTACCTTAAAAGAAAGATTAGTTATGCAAGAGGCTCTTAATTCGTTTTCACTTCAGGGATTAGTGAAAATGGCTAAGTATGTATTGATTTTTACATTTTCAATACAGCTAGCTGGAGCATTATTATTATCAACTCAATTTATACCTGAGTTTGGACTTGTAAAAGGAATATATTATAGTGTTTTTCATTCTATTTCAGCCTTTTGTAATGCAGGATTTGATCTTATGGGAGAGTTCAGAAGTCTTACTCCTTACGCAGATAACACTGTTATAATTATAACAATAGGTAGTCTTATAATAATAGGTGGACTAGGATTCTATGTATGGCAAGAAATTTATAACTTTAAAGGATTAAGAAAGCTATCACTTCATTCAAAAGTAGCTCTTTCAGTTACTGCTTTTTTACTAGTTACTGGAACTATACTTATGTTTATATTTGAAAGCAATAATCCGGGAACTATGAAGAATATGTCCTTTAAGGGAAAAGTTTTATCTTCATTTTTTGCAGCTGTAACGCCAAGAACTGCTGGATTTAATTCTATTTCTACCAGTGATATGACTAATGCAGGAGTCTTTTTAACTATTATTTTAATGTTTATAGGTGGAGCACCAGGCTCTACTGCTGGAGGTATTAAAATAACTACTGCAGGAGTTTTGGCTATGACTGTGATTAGTATTGTAAAAGGCAGAGAAGATACTGAAATATACAAGAAGAGATTAGCAAAGGATACTGTTTATAAGTCTTTATCAATTACTATCATTGCATTAGTATTGATAATAACAGTTATTATGTTACTTTCTTTAACTGAACCAAGTGCATCGCTTGAGTATATATTATATGAAGCAACATCAGCCTTTGGTACAGTAGGTATGTCATTAGGACTTACGACTGAATTATCTTTTGCAGGAAAGATAATTGTTGCATTTACAATGTATTGTGGAAGGTTAGGCCCACTTACTGTATTTCTTGCTCTAGCTAATAGAGTAAATTCAAATAAAATAAAATATCCTGAAGATAAGATACTAGTAGGATAAGGAGTGTTATTATGGCAAAGAAACAGTTTGTTGTTATAGGTTTAGGTAGATTTGGAACTTCAGTGGCTAAGACACTATATTCGCTAGGTAATGATGTTTTAGCAATAGATGTAGATGAGGAAACAGTACAAAATATATCGGATAGTGTTACTCATTCTGTGCAGGCAGATGCTACAGATGAAAATACTTTAAGATCTCTTGGAATAAGAAATTTTGATGTGGCTGTAGTAACCATAGGCTCGGATTTACAATCTAGTGTTATGGTGACCTTATTGCTAAAAGAATTAGGTGTAGATCTTATAATAGCAAAGGCAAATAGTGAGATTCATGCAAAGGTACTTTACAAAATAGGTGCAGATAGAGTTGTTCTTCCTGAAAGGGATATGGGAGTCAGAGTAGCTCATAACTTAGTATCTTCAAATATATTAGACTATATAGAATTATCACCAGATTACAGCATAGCTGAAATAGCAAATCCAAAGGCATGGCAAGGAAAAACTCTTCAAGAGTTAAATTTAAGAGCTAATTTTGGAATAAATATAGTTGCTGTAAAAAAGGATAATGATATTAATGTATCTCCTATGGCAGATGATAAGTTAGAAGCTGGAGACGTAATAGTTGCAATCGGCTGTGCAGATGAGCTGAATAAATTAGAAAACCAAATTGGAAATAGCAAATAAGAAAAAGGTGGAGTATTTTTGGAAAAGATAACTAGTAAAGATAATTCATCTATTAAGGAAGTAAAGAAGCTTAAAGAAAAAAAGCATAGAACTTTCAATAAAAAATTTTTGGTAGAAGGTTTTAGATTTGTAGAAGAAGCACTAAAATCAAATTTTTATATTGAAGAATTATTTATAGCAGAAGAAGCTTTAGAAAAGTTTTATAAATATGATTTTCAATATAATATAAAGGAGTATACAAAGATATATTCTGTAGAAGATAAACTTTTTAAAACTATAAGTAATACTGAAAATCCTCAAGGCATACTGGCTATAGCAAGATATAAGAATACTGAAATAAAAGCCACAGATGGATTTTATATATTAGCAGACAAGGTTCAGGATCCAGGGAATATGGGAACTATAATAAGAAGTGCTCATGCAGCTGGAGCACTAGGAGTAATTTTAACCAAAGGAACTGTTGAAGTATATAACGATAAGACTTTAAGGTCTACTATGGGTTCAATATTTCACATTCCAATAATAGAGGATACTGATCTCTCTATAACTAAAACTTTACAGAATAATGGCTTCAAAATCTTGGTAAGTTCTTTAGAAGAAAGTCATGATTTTTATGACATAAATTTAAATAAAAACATTATAATATGTGTTGGTAATGAAGGTAGCGGTATAAGTGATGAAATACTAAAGTTAAGTGATGAAAAGTTTAAAATACCTATGCCTGGTAAAGCTGAATCATTAAATGTAGCAGTAGCAGCATCAATTATGATGTTTGAAAGAGTGAGACAAAACTTAAAAAAGGTTGACAATTCAATTTAAAATAAGTAAAATTTAGAATTAAGATGTTATAATAAAATACTGAAACTATGAAGAAGAGAGTAAATATAAGTCCACTTCAGGGAGAAGGGGTCATAGACTGAAAGCCCTTTTATTGATATTTATATTGAAGTTCACTTCTGAGTTCTAACTGTGAACTTATAGTAGCAGTTAGCGGCTAAGCCGTTATAATTTTAAGCTGGACATTAAGTCAATTAGGGTGGTACCGCGGATATAAAGTTCGTCCCTTCATGGGGAGGGGCTTTTTTTATATGTCTTAAAACTTATATAGAGAAAGGAGTATTAATAAAATGCAAGAAAAATTAAATTTAATAAGAGATAATGCTATAGAAGAACTGAAAAAAGTTCATGAAGCTCAAGAATTGGAAAGCATAAGAGTAAAATATCTTGGTAAAAAAGGGGAGCTTACTCAAATACTTAGAGGAATGGGTGCCTTAAGTGCTGAGGAAAGACCTATTGTAGGTAAAGTTGCAAATGAAGTAAGAAGTAGTATAGAAGAGCTTATAGAAGATACATATAAAGTTATAAAAGAAAAGGAAAAGACAAATCGTCTACAAAATGAAACTATTGATATATCAATGCCAGGAAAGAAACAGTTTTTAGGTAAAAGACATCCTCTAGATTTAACGCTAGAAAGCATGAAAGAAATATTTATTTCTATGGGATTTACTATAGAGGAGGGCCCAGAAGTAGAACTTGACTACTATAACTTCGAAGCTTTAAATATTCCTAAAAATCACCCAGCAAGAGGAGAACAAGACACATTTTATATAAATGATAGCTTGGTTCTAAGAACTCAAACATCACCTATACAAATAAGAACAATGGAAAAACAAGAACCTCCTATAAAGATGATTGCACCAGGAAAGGTTTATCGTTCTGATGCCGTTGACGCTACTCATTCACCTATATTTTATCAAATGGAAGGTCTTGTAATAGATAAAGGAATAACCTTTGCAGATTTAAAAGGAACACTAGACCTTTTTGCAAAAAAAATGTTTGGAGATAAGGTTGTAACTAAATTTAGACCTCACCATTTCCCATTTACTGAACCTTCTGCTGAAATGGATGCTACTTGCTTTGTATGTAATGGAGATGGCTGTAAGGTTTGCAAGGGAAGTGGATGGATAGAAATATTAGGTTGTGGAATGGTTCATCCACAGGTTTTAAGAAACTGTGGAATTGACCCTGAAGTATATTCAGGATTTGCATTTGGATTTGGTGTAGATAGAATGGTAATGATGAAGTATGCGATAGACGATATAAGACTTTTATATGAAAGTGATATGAGATTTTTAAATCAATTTTAATAGAGATATTTTAGCAAATTTTAAAATCACTTAAGGAGGAATAAAAAATGAAAGTACCAGTTAAATGGCTTAAAGATTATGTTAATATAGATATTTCACCAGCTGAGCTTGGAGATGCATTAACCCTTTCAGGTTCCAAAGTAGAAGAAGTTATAACTTCGGGAGATGAAATACAAAATGTAGTAACAGGAAAAATACTTGAGATAAAACCTCATCCTGATGCAGAAAAGCTTGTGGTGTGTCAGTTAAATGTAGGATTAGAAGAACCTGTGCAAATAGTTACTGGAGCAAATAACATGAAGGAACAGGATATAGTTCCTGTTGCATTACATGGTTCACTGCTTCCTAATGGATTAAAGATAAAAAAAGGAAAGCTTAGAGGAATAGTTTCCAATGGAATGATGTGCTCAGAAGAAGAATTAGGTATAGCTTCAGAAGAACACGTACATGGGCTTATGATATTACCAGAGAATACTCCTATCGGAAAAGACATCAAAGAAGTTTTAGGATTAAATAATGCAGTAATTGATTTTGAAATAACTTCAAATAGACCAGATTGTTTAAGTGTTGTTGGAATTGCAAGGGAAACAGCTGCTACTATGAATACAACATACACTATGCCTGAAACAACATATAGTGTAAAATGTAATGAAAATATAAAAGATTCATTAAAGGTAGAAGTAAAAGATAAATTATGTAGAAGATATATGGCTCGAGGAGTTAAAAATATTAAGATAGCAGAGTCTCCTTCTTGGATGCAGGAAAGACTTATAGATGCAGGGGTAAGACCTATAAATAATATAGTAGATATAACAAATTTTGTAATGCTTGAACTTGGTCAGCCAATGCATGCTTTTGACTGTAGGCAAATAACTTCAGGTAGAATAGTAGTTGAAAGAGCTGAAGATGGAGAAAAGTTTGTGACTCTTGACGAAACTGAAAGAACATTAAATGAAGATGTACTTTGTATAAAAGATGGAGAAACAACCATAGGACTTGCAGGAATAATGGGCGGACTTAATTCAGAAGTTAAGGAAGATACTGCTGCAATAATATTTGAAAGTGCTAATTTTGACGGTACAAATATAAGAGTATCTTCTCAAAAGTTAGGTCTTAGAACTGAAGCATCATCAAAATTTGAAAAGGACTTAGATCCTAATTTAGCGGAAACTGCTATAAACAGAGCTTGTCATTTGGTAGAACAATTAAATGCAGGGGAAGTTATGGAAGGAACCATAGATATATATGAAGAAAAGCTAGAACCACATACATTGGAGATAAGTTCAAAATGGATAAATGATTTTTTAGGAACAAATTTATCAAAAGAAGAAATGAAGGGTTATCTAGATAGATTGGATTTATTTACTGAAGTAAATGAAGATACACTTCATATAAATGTTCCAACTTTTAGATCTGATGTAAATATAAAAGAAGATGTAGCAGAGGAAATAGCAAGAATTTATGGATATAATAATATTCCTACAACGCTTATAAGAAGTGTAAGTGAAAGAGGAGGAAAAAGTAAAAAGCAGCATTTAGAAGATGAAGTAATAGCAGCCTTAATGGGAAGTGGATTAAATCAATCTATAAGTTACTCATTTGTAAGTCCTAAGGTATTTGATAAGATAAAAATATCTGAAGACAGTGAACTTAGAAATGCCATAAAAATAAGAAACCCATTAGGTGAAGATTATAGCATAATGAGAACTACTACAATTCCTTCTATGATGGAAGCATTAGCTAGAAATTATTCAAGAAACAATGAAGAAGCAAGGCTTTTTGAAATAGGTAAGGTATATATGTCTAAAGAAAATGCAAATGAAGTTCCAGAAGAAAGAAATGTTCTAACTATAGGATTATATGGAGATGTTGATTATTTAAACTTAAAAGGTGTAGTAGAAAATATAGCAGAGCATTTAGGAGTAGAAAAACTTAGTTTTGCACGTGAAAGTGAAAACCCAACATTCCATCCTGGAAAGACAGCTTGTGTTAATATAAGAAAAGAGCTTTTAGGAACTTTAGGGGAAGTTCACCCTGATGTAGCTGAAAACTATGGCATAGAAGCAAGATGCTACATAGCAGAACTAAATATGGATGTATTATTTGCAAATGCAAATTTAAATAAGGTATATAAAGTACTTCCTAAATTCCCAGCAGTAACAAGAGATATGGCTCTTTTGGTAGACGATGCTATATTAGTGCAAGAAATAGAGGATATCATCTTAAAGCAAGGTGGAAAGATGGTAGAAAAGGTTAAATTATTTGATGTTTATAAAGGTAAACAAATACCTGATGGTAAAAAGAGTATAGCTTACTCTATTCTTTATAGATTAGAAAATAAAACTTTAACTGATGAAGAGGTAAATAAGGTTCATGATAAAATTGTAAGAACTCTTGAAAATAGGCTAGGAGCACAACTTAGATAAATCCCACAAATTGATATTTTAACCATAGTTAATTTGTGTTAAAATAGATATAATAATATATGATTTATCTGAGAGGTGTTTACATGAACATAGTAACTGTTAGGATAAATGGAGTAGAGTACAACTTAAAGGGTGATGAAAGAGAAGAATATTTACATAAAGTTGCTGGTTATGTGGATAGAAAGGTTAGGGAGCTTATAGAAAGTAATCCTAAATTGAGTACATCTTCTGCATCTATACTTACTGCTATAAATACAGTAGATGAGTATTTAAAAAAGCAGGAAGAAGTTCATGAAGCTTTCGAAATAGTTAAGAAAAAAGAAGAAGAAGAAAAAAACCATAAACAAGAAATTGATATACTCAAACAAAAGATTTCACAGCTAGAGGCTTATGTAGAAGAACTCACAGTTGTCTTAGAAGAACCTAAGTATAAAGAACAGTTAGAAGTTAAGGAAAAGGAATTAGAAGTAACAGTAAAAGAAATTGAAAATATTACAAAAGAAAGAGAAATACTTCAAGAAACCTGTAAAAAATTCATGGAGGAAAATAATATACTTAAAGCTGAATGTAAAGAATATAAGTTTCAAATGCAGTCTCATAAGTATAAAACAATTGACCTTCAGAACAGACTAATTGAAGCTCAAGTTGAACTTGCTAAGGCAAAGAGACAAAGTTACCCGTTTGTAAGTAAAGAAGTAACAATAAAAAAATAAGTACCTTTAAGGTACTTATTTTTTTATATCTAAATTTATCACATATTAGCTATTCAAAAATAATATATTTTATTAGAGTATATTATTTTTGAAAGTTGAGGATGAGTATGAGCATTTATATAGATAATGCAGCGACCTCTTTTCCAAAACCAGAAGAGGTTTATAATGAAACATTAAACTGCATGAGAAACTATGCAGCAAATCCAGGACGAAGTACACATACTATGGCATTAGAGTCTTCAACCAAGGTATCTGAAACAAGAGAAATACTAAGCGATTTTTTTAATATAACGAGTCCTTTTAATATGATATTTACAAGTAATGCGACTGAAGGATTAAATATAGGAATAAAAGGAGTGTTAAAACCTGGAGATCATGTCATAAGTACTGTAATAGAGCATAATTCAGTTTTAAGACCACTAAATAGCTTAAGTAAAAAGGGTGTTAAAGTAACATTGCTCGCAGTAGACAATTATGGAAAGTTAAATATAAATAATTTGAAAAAAGAAATACAAAAAAATACAAAGCTTATAGTTGTAAATCATGCTTCAAATGTATTAGGAACTCTGCAATATATAAATACTATTGGAAAGATTGCAAGAGATGCAGGCATATTATTTATGGTAGATGCCTCTCAAAGTGCTGGAACTATTAATATTGATGTAGAAAAATATAATATAGACTTGCTGGCTTTTCCAGGTCATAAGGGGCTGATGGGCCCTCAAGGCACCGGTGGATTATTTATAAGAGATGGTATATCTATGACTAATTTTAAGGAAGGCGGAACAGGAAGTAACTCTATATCTATGACTCAGCCAGATTTTTTACCGGACAAATTTGAAAGTGGAACTCTTAATGTTCCTGGAATTGCAGGATTATGTGAAGGGGTTAAGTTTATCCAGAAAATCGGAAGAAGAAATATTCAAAAACATGAAGAGGGGCTTATACAATATCTTTTAGAGGAATTTAAAAAGATGCCCTATGTAAAAATATACGGATCAGAATTCACAGAAAAAAGATCTGCAGTTATTTCTATAAATATAGATAACATGGACAGTTCAGAAGTTGGGTATTTATTAAATAAAAAGGGTATTGCAGTACGAACAGGATACCATTGCGCTGCACTTATACATCCTATAATAGGTACATCGAAAACTGGTACTGTGAGGCTTAGCCCAGGGTATTTTAATACCTATGAGGAAATGGAAGAAGTAGTGAAGGCGATACAAGAAATATATAAAGGCAATGTTTAGAAATAGTACGACGTTTTTAATGCTCTGAGTCGTATGGAGTTTTTATCCAGGAAGGCGTTCGTTTCGCTGAGAACAGCTAATATTTATAAATTTAAAATCCCTAAGCCGTCTAAACTCGCTGTTGCTCAAACAGTAGGCGGCTCTTGACGGTATTTTAAATTTATAAATAAAGCCGTTCTAAGGCTCATTCAATGCCTTCTACGATGAAAATTCTATGCTCCAGATCATTAATAGAATCATTAGTATTTTACGACCTATCGGTCTTTGGGCTTACCAGCCCTTTGATAAGTGTCAATTTATTGAAAGGAACTTTCACTAAAGCGAAATTCCTTCCTTCAGTCAGCGAGCCTGAGTGATATTTTTGATGTTTAACAGAAGTATGGAATTTGCATTGTAGAAAGCATTGAGCAAGCAATTAAAAGCTCTTTATTTCTGATTTTAAGGCGCCGTATAGAGCCTTCTACTGTTTGAGCTATAGTCGAGTTTAGAAGGCTTAGGCGCCTTAAAAGGAGGAAATATTAGAGCTTTTCTGCGTAGCGAACGCTTTCCTAAATGCAAATCCCATACAACCTGCTCAACATTAAAAATGTCGTAATTTCCTTTTATAGTACATTTGTAAAAAATTATCATATACTGCTATTAAGAAATAATAACTAATAGTAGGTTATTATTTACTTTAATGGTGGGAGTTGAATTTTATATGAATTCTTTTAATGATAGAAATTTTATTGTAATTATTGCATCCAGCAATAGAGGTGCATTTTTATATAAGAAATTAATAGAGCTTGGAGTTAATGTGGAAATTATGGCAACTCCTTGCAGGCTTTCTAAGGGATGTACTAGATCAATAAAATGCAGCAGAGAGCAATTTGATATAATAAAGGAGCAAGCACAAAAGTACAATATTACAATAAATGGTATATATGAAAGGATTATTGAAAATAAAAAGTATAAGTATGTTAAAGTAGAATAATATTTTATAGAAATTCAGCTTAGTCTGAATTTCTTTTTCATATTCATCTTTTCATATGCATAATAATAATCTAAAGAACAACAAATTTATAAATCATATAAGTATAAATTACGAGGGGGATATTTTGATGAAAGTTTTGTTCTGCATGAGAAATGATTATTACAGAAATTTTGGAGAAGACTCTATGCAGGCTTTAAAAATAAAAAAGTATTTAAACAAAATTGGTGTAGAGGTAGATGTAAATTATGGTCAAGTAGACGATTATTCAAGTTATGATATAGTTCATTTATTTAATTTGAAAATCACAGGAGAAATATATAAGTATTATAAAACTGCAAGATACTATAAAAAGAAAATAGTTATTTCACCATTATATTGGGATCAAAATAAATATTATAATTACATTAATGATTTAGAAGGAATTAAGTTGTGGGATAAAAGTAAGGTATATAGGCAGAAAATATTAAAAGGATGTAGTATGGTTTTTCCAAATAGTTTAATGGAAGAAGAATTTATAAGAAAAGAATTCGGTAAATTTATACAATGCAGTGTGATTAATATAGGAGTGGATATACCAAATGATGAAATTCCTCTTTATAATTTTAAGGATAGATATAACTTAGATAATTACGTCGTATCAGTGGGAAGAATAAATAAAAAAAATAATCAAATAGCCCTTGCAGAAGCATGTGATAAGCTAGAGATGAAGCTTGTTCTTACGGGAAGTGTAAGAGATAAGGAATATTTGAATAAAATTACGACATTTAAAAATGTACTGTATTTAGGAGATATGGATGAATACGATAGGTATAATGCTTATAAGTTTGCAAAATTATACGTAAATTCATCTTTTGCAGAAATCGTTCCTATATATTGTCTTGAAGCAGCAGTCAGTGGATGTAATATCCTTTCCACAGAAGAAGGGAGTTCTATAGAATATTTTAAGGATATCGTAAACTATTGCAATCCTTATTGCTCTGATAGTATATTGAAGGAATTGGAGATTGGACTAAAAAAGAAAAAAGATAGAAATCTAAAATCCTATGTAATACAAAACTATAGCTGGGAAAAGTCTGCTAAAAATTTATATCAAAACTATTTAAAAATAAAAAAAACCAAGGGATTTACAGAAAATCCTTAGTAGATTTTTAACATATAGTTGCAGAAGTTTATTTATACTAAACTTCTGCAACATTTAGTTTTAGCAATTAAATATTAAAAATTGTTGCAAAAAGCTTTGCGTATTTAGATTTATAATTTTATTAAGTTATGCTTATCCAATAACTTCTTCTGGACAATTTTCGCAAGGACATGGACAATCTATTACATAATGAGCAGAAACTGCAGCTGCAAATTCTCTTGCACTGCCATCAGGCCTGCACTCATCAGCAATTAGGAAGGTAAAGTTTCTGGTTACAGTTGTACAAATTACGCCTTCATCTGCAGTTACTACTTCTTCTATAACTTGAGTAGCTATTGCTCTACAGGTATCAAAGCCAGGAATATCATCTGTATCAAATTTTTCGCAAAGAATAGCTCCTACAGATAATGTGCTACCTACACATACATTTGCTACAGTAGCGGTTACATTTATTAATATACCAGAATTTAGCACAACAGGTTGGGTAATATTTATTTCTGCACACAATTGACAATTTTGAACAGGGACTTGTTCACTACAAACTAATGCCATTATAAATTCACTCCTAATGTTTTAAATTTTATAGTATTTAAACTATAAGTACAGCATTTTTTAAATTAACTAGAATAATGTTAATTTTTGATATGTCTTTAATAATATCTATTATTACAATTTGTTGGATAGCAGCAGCACCTATATAAAAGTAAAATAAATATTAAAATAACTAGTGCTTTGTAATTAAATTTACAGGGCTTAATTGGCTTTGGATAAGGAGGCATTTTTATGTGAAGTTCAACATTTTTACAACTTTCACAGGGGTTAACTATTATAGGTTCTGAGCATACAAAGCAAGAGTTCCCATGTAATTTTGCATTCAATATATACACCCCTAAGAATTAATTCAAACTATCTAATATAATAATATGATACAGCAATAATTTTGCCACTAAATTTCTTAACAGTATATTAAAAAATAGTTTCTTATAATGTACCAATATATATAAGGTTTAATATAATACAGTAGGGAGCAATTTAGTAAATCAGCTAATAAATAAAATAAGTAGGAGTGATATATATGGCTACCCTTAACTATAGCCTAGCTCTAGCGCCAGGTTCACCTCAATGTGAATTTAATGCTGCTGAAAATAGATTTGAACAAACCTGGGTTTATGTATTAACAAAAACTGGAGACACCACTGGTGCTGCACTCAGTCATTTAGAAGTAGAACTTTGTGAAAATCATAATGTATTAGAAGTTTCTAAAAATGGTACAACTGTTCCTGTAGCACAAGCTTCAACTTTAGATATAGTAATTGGAGAACCAAATGGAAATTGCCTTACCAATCCTCCAGTACTACGTAGAATAAAATGGGATGCTTTAAGTGAAGCAACAGATTTACCTTTTACTAACGGACAAGGACAAATATTTGGAACATTTGATTTTGTTTTAGAAGGATGCTATGTATCAGGTTTAGTAGATGCTGCTATAAAAGGTGGCAGTGAGCAAAGTGGCGGTGGATGCGATTTAAGATCAATACTTGGGCCAACATGTGTACTACAACCACCAAACAGAGGAATTAAACTTTCACAGTTTGAAGAGTAATTAAAAAGTATAATTAATAAATTACAAATTAAGCTAAATTCTAGGCTGGTGACAAATATATTTTGTCATCAGCCTTTATGGTTACTTAAAAAAGATTGTACGTAAATTATATATAATTTCATTGTTATATAATAAAAGTTTATCAATATTGTTATAAAGTTATCACAAGTTAGAACTAGATTCATATATTATAGTGAGAGTAACAATGAAAGTTACTCTTAAATTTAGAAAAGTGGAGATGTAAAGTTATGGCTTTTAATTATAATGAGGCCCCAGTAATAACCCAAATTAATGATGGTAGTGAAGTAGTTGCTACAGTTACAACAACATTTGATGTAACTTTTAAAGTAAATGTTTTAGTTGATGCACTTGTTACAAGAGATGGAGGAGCAAAAGAACATTATTTTGCTTCTAGACAATATAACTCTGGCGCATGGACAGGTTCTGATATTTTTAATATTGCTATAGATCCAACTATAGGAGCTGCAGATACTGTAGAAGTAAAAGCATATGCATCCTATCTTTATGTAGAAACACCAACACCATAATGTTAATATAAAACGGTTTTGGAGTACTATTGTACTCCAAAACCCCAAATAAGGGAGGCGTTTAATTTGCCATCAATAGAGATACCTTCATCTAAAAGCCTAACAGTATTAAATAATTATGCCAAAAAAAATATAAGAAGTAATATTATAACTGTAGGTAAGAGTAAAAAATATGATTATATAAGTTATTTATATTTTGAGTTACCGATTAGTTCAGCATATATGGAGGTTTGTTCTGCTGAAATTGTATTATTTAAAACAGGTAATTCAGTATATCAGTCTGATAATTATTACTGGGTATGCCCTCTTTTGGAAGACTTTAGTACCTATACGAATTATTATAATAGGCCTAATTATGAATCTTCATTAGGAATAGTATTTTCAATACGTAAAGATGAAATATACTCACAAATTAATATAACTCCAATAGTTATGCAGTGGATAAATAATAATTTATCTAACAAAGGATTAACTATATTTGCAGATAGTGATAGTGAGCAAGTAATTACCTATGGCTCAGCTCTAAACAATGATAAATATCTTGTCCCATTTTTAAGAATACACTTTAGAAATAATTTAAATAATTATTGTATAAAAACAATTCCTATTTCTTGTAAGTATTATATATTGCCTCCTATTAATAAAGAAAATTCCTAATTAGCTATTAATATGATGATTAATAGCTAATTTATTTTATTGAAAAACTATATTAATTATTATCTATAAGTTATTATTTACATGGGGAATAATAACTTATATAAAAATATCCTTAACTACTATAGTTAATTATTGTATAATAAACCTTAGGATTTCAAATGGGAGAGATGAAAATGAATAAAATAGAATTATTAGCTCCAGCAGGAGACATGGATAGTTTAGTAGCTGCAGTACAGGCGGGGGCTGATGCTATATATTTAGGAGGAAGTAAGTTTTCAGCTAGAGCTTATGCCTCAAATTTTGATGAAGAAAATATGAAAAATGTAGTAAAGTACTGCCACTTATATGGAGTTAGAGTATTTGTTACAGTAAATACGCTTCTTAAAGAAGATGAAGTTTTAGAAGCACTTGAATATGTAAAGTTTTTATATAATATTGGAGTAGATGCGCTTATAATTCAGGATTTAGGTCTTGTAAGCTTAATAAATAAGCATGTACCTGAAATGGAACTGCATGCATCCACTCAAATGACAGTACATAATCTAGAGGGAGCAGAATTTCTTAAAAAACATAATTTTAAGAGGATAGTGCTTTCCAGGGAGCTTTCTTTAAAAGAAATAACACATATTTCAAATGAGTTAGGTGCTGATATTGAAATATTTGTTCATGGAGCATTATGCATATGTTATTCTGGTCAATGTCTTATGAGTAGCCTTATAGGAGGAAGAAGCGGAAACAGAGGAAGGTGTGCCCAACCTTGCAGGCTTCCATATAAGTTAGAAGAAGAAGGGAATGAAAAAACCAAGCAAGGATATTTATTAAGTCCTAAGGATATATGTACTTTAAATGACATAAAAGATATAGTAAATAGTGGTGTAACCTCACTTAAAATAGAAGGAAGAATGAAAAGGCCGGAATATGTAGCAGGGGTAGTAAGTATTTATAGAAGAGCAATAGATAGTATATATAATAATGAAGAATTTAAATTTGAAGAAGAATATAATAAACTTCTTCAGTTATTTAATAGAGAAGGATTTTCCAAGGCTTATCTTTATGGGAATGTAGGAAAGGATATGATGTCTTATTCCTTTCCTAAAAACACTGGAGTTTTTTTAGGAAAAGTAAGCAGTAATAAATCCATAAAACTTGAACAAAATATAGCCATAAAAGATGGGGTAAGAATTAACGATAAAGGATTTATTATAAATAAGCTTATAGTAAAGGGCAAAGAAGTAGAAAAGGCTTATAAAGGAGATATAGTAACACTTTTACCTCAAAACTATAATTCAGGAGATGAAATATATAAAACCTTAGATAACGAGCTAATGGCAAGTTATGAAGAATATTATAAAAATCATTACAGAAGAAAAATATCTGTAGATATTAGTATAGACTTCAAGGTTAAAAAGCCTATAACACTATATGCTAATATAAATAATAAGGAAGTTATAATAAAGGGTGAAGAAGTTCAACAGGCAATAAAAAGACCGATAGCTGAAGAAAAAATTATAGAAAACTTAAGTAAGACAGGAGATACCCCTTTTGAATTTAATAATATAAAGTTTAATATGTTTGAAGAGGGATTTTTGCCTGTATCCTCTATTAATGAGGTGAGAAGAAAGCTTACAGAAGCAATAAATAATGAAATCATAAATTCCTATAATGAAAATAAAAAGCTCAATGAAAGAAGTTTTAAAGAGTCAAGTTATGATTATGTAAAAACTGAAGTACCAGAAAAGATGTTTTATATAACAACTGTGGAGCAGTTAAAGGCTTTAAAAGAACTTGGTGAAAAAGATATAATATTTAATCCTTTCATAAGAAACAGCAAACTTAGTATAGATAGGCTTTTACAAGAAGAGGTAAATATTTATTTAAAGGCCCCAAACATAATTAAGGAAGAATTTAATTATGTAGAAAGGTATATTAATGATAACCTGAAAAATATAAAGGGAATTGTAACTGCCAATCTTGGAATAATAAATAAATTTAATAGTATTCTTCCTATAATTGGAGATTATAAATTAAATATATTTAATAGTTACTCACTGGAATTCTTTAATAAGGCTATAAGTGAAAGTTTGATTAGTGTAGAACTTAATAAAAAGGAAATATCTTCTTTAAGTAAAAGGATAAGCTCAGGACTTCAAATGCTTGTATATGGAAGGATAGAAGTTATGGTAAGTGAATATTGTCCTATAGGAAGTACTTATGGTGGAAAGTGTGATTCTAAGCAGTGCAACAATTACTGTGAAAGAGGTAATTTTAAATTAATAGATAGAATGGACAATAAATTCCCAGTTTATACGGATAAATTTTGCAGAAGCTATATATTAAATTCTGTTCCATTAAATTTAGTACCTAATATTAAAGAATTAGAAAAGTTAAATATAAATAGTATGAGAATAGATTTTACAGATGAAAGTTACGACGAAACTGTAAAAATAATTAAGGCGCTTCAAGATAGGCAGTGGAATGAAGGATTTGAAAATTACACAAGGGGACATTTTAAAAGAGGCGTAGAGTAAATAATAAGGTGGTTTTAAGAAATGAACGAAAGAGCACTTAGAGTATTAGAATTTAATAAAATAAGAGAAATGATTAAGAATTATGCAGTAACTGGAGCAGGTAAAGATTTAATCGAAAAATTAGAGCCTTATAAAAGTTTATATGAAGTTCAAGAGCATCTTGAGGAAACTCATGAAGCATTGATGCTTTTAACGAAAAAGGGCACTCCTCCCTTTGAAGGAGTACATGATGTACGAGAAGGTATAAATAGAGCTGAAAAGGGTTCTGTACTTTTACCAGGACAGCTTTTAAGAATTGCAGCACTTCTTAGAAGTGCAAGAAGATTTAAAGATTATGTATCTCACAAGGAAGAAGAAGAAAGCTACAGAGTTATTGAAAGCATCTGCGAAGGAATTGTACCTCTTAAGAGTCTCGAGGATGAAATATTTAATGCAATCATAGGGGAAGAAGAGATATCAGATAAGGCAAGTTCAACTCTTTATAATATAAGAAGAACTTTAAAAGATAAAAATGCTTCTATAAGAGATAAAGTAAATTCACTTATGAGAGCACATTCAGACCATCTTCAAGAGAGCTTATATACCATTAGAGGAGATAGATATGTGCTTCCTGTAAAAGCAGAGCACAAGGGAGCGGTACCAGGTCTTGTTCATGATCAAAGCTCATCTGGAGCAACGCTCTTTATAGAACCTATGAGCTTAGTTAACTTAAATAATGAAATAAAAGAACTGATGCTAAAGGAAAAGGCCGAAATAGAAAGAATACTTCAAGAGCTTTCAGGAAAAGTATATGATAATATTTTTGCTGTTAAAAATAATGCAGAGATAGTTTGGGAACTGGATTTTATATTTGCAAAAGCTAAGTTTGGAAGTAATATGAATGCAACTCGTCCTCATGTAAATGATGATGGAGTAATAGATATAATAGAATCAAGACATCCTTTAATAGATCCTAAAGTAGTGGTATATAATGATATATATTTAGGAAAAGATTTCACATCACTTATAGTTACAGGACCTAACACAGGAGGGAAAACTGTTACTTTAAAAACTGTAGGACTTCTTCATATAATGGCATTAAGCGGTCTTATGATACCTGCAAAGGAAAATTCTACAGTAAGCTTCTTTAAGGAAATATTTGCAGATATAGGTGATGAGCAAAGTATTGAACAAAGCTTATCTACGTTTTCATCTCATATGACAAATATAGTAAAGATTATGGATGAGGCAGATGAAAATTCCTTAGCATTATTTGATGAATTGGGGGCTGGTACAGACCCTACAGAGGGAGCAGCTCTTGCTGTAGCTATACTTGAAAATTTAAGAAAGAGAAAAACCAAAGTAGTAGCAACTACTCATTATAGCGAGATTAAGGGATATGCGCTTAAAACTTCAGGAGTAGAGAATGCTTCTGTGGAGTTTAATGTGGAAACTTTAAGACCAACCTATAGACTTTTAATAGGTGTTCCAGGAAAATCAAATGCATTCGAAATATCTAAAAGACTGGGACTTCCTAATTATATAATAGATGATGCTAAAGAAAGCATTTCTAGTGATAGTTTAAGATTTGAAGATTTGATTCAAAGTCTCCAAGAAAAAAGTATAAAAGCTGCAGAAGATGCACGTAAGGCTGAAATATTAAAAATTCAAGCTGAAAATTTAAAAGAAAAGTACGAAGAAAAATTAAATACTGTAGATAGAACTAGAGAAAAGGCCTTAAGAGAAGCTCAAAGAGAAGGAAAAAATATATTAAGAGAAGCTAAAGAAGAAGCAGATACTATACTTAAAAATATAAGAGAATTAGAGAGAATGGGTTACTCTTCTGATGCAAGACAAAAGCTTGAAAGTGAAAGAGCAAAGCTTAAAAATAAAATGGACCAGTTAGATAGCATGGAAGAAGCTACTAAAAAGGATGAAGGGCAAGAATTAAAAACCGTAAATGTTGGAGAAGAAGTTTTCCTACCTTCATTAAATCAAAAAGTTATTATACTTACAAAGCCTGATAATAGGGGAGAAGTTCAAGTTCAAGCTGGTATAATGAAAATAAGCGTAAAGGTAAAGGACTTAAGGGCAGCTAATGGAGTAAGTAGAGAAGAAAAGAAAATTAAAAAGAGAGAAGCTAAATTGAACTTAAGAAGTGTAGAATCATCCATAGATTTGAGAGGATTAGATGCAGAAGAAGCGGTTTATAATACTGATAAATATTTGGATGAAGCATATATGGCAGGTCTTGGATCAGTAACAGTCATACATGGAAAAGGTACCGGGATTCTCAGAAAAGCTATACATGATATGTTAAAGCGCCATCCTCATGTAAAAACTTATAGAATAGGAGCATATGGAGAAGGCGGAGAAGGAGCAACAATTGCAGAACTAAAATAGTGCCACCCACATGGCAAGTGGCAAGTTAAGAGGTAAGCATATCTGATATGCTTACCTTAATTTTATCTTCTTCAATTCCCTCTAAATGTAATACATTAAACACTTCTATAACCATACAATTACTGGCATCATCTATTAACATAAGAAATAATCTTTAGATTTAGGTTTTATTATACAGCTGAAGTGGGAAAGATATAAGCAATTAAAAAATCATTTATAAAGCAGAGGGGATAGAAATTAAAAAGATTAAATTAATAATTATTACATTTACAGTAATTTTTTTAATTACAATATTATCCATATACATATATAAATCTAAAAATATCGTTGAATCGGCAGCAAAAGGGTCCTCAGATGTAGACCTTGCTTTTGCTGTGTTAGGAGATATCCATGAAAACACTGGTAGTCTTAAAAAGGCTATCAAGGACTTATATAAGATAAACTCTAATATGGATGTATTAATATTAAATGGTGATATTGTAGATCAAGGTTCAGATAGGCAGTATAAATCAATAAAAAATGTATTAAATAAAAATAAGAAATTACTGCCTAAAGCAATTATCAAAAATATTGGTAACCATGAGTTTTTTGAGTATGATATTAGCATTAATTCACCAGAGCAAGTTCAAGGCTTTATAAATAGGTATCTTGAATTTGCTGGGGAGAGTAATGTATATCATGATACATGGGTAAGAGGTTATCATTTTATATCATTAGGTTCTGAGGATGGCAACTCTGAAACATTAAATTCTATGACAGCATTTATATCAGATAAACAGTTAAAATGGTTTGAGGAAAAGCTTGGTGCAAATTATCAAAAAGGAAGGCCAATATTTGTATTTCTTCACCAGCCATTAGATTATGGTAATGTAGGATGGATTGGTGTTAAGCAAAGTGAACAAATTAAAGAAATATTATCACAATATCCAGAAGTAATATTATTTTCATCTCATAGTCATAGTGATTTAAATGAAAACAGTGTAATTTTAAATATGCCATTTACAATAGTTAATACGGGGGCAGTTCATTATACTATTATTAATGATGCAAACAGTAAAAATGGCAGGAGAAGTGAACGCTATATTAAAGGTGTGTATGTTGAAGTGAAGGGTAATAATGTTACTATTAAGGGGAGAGACATTAAAGAGAAGAAGTGGATATTTACTAAGGTGCTGTCCTAAATGATTTAGAAGATCACTTTAGGACAGCACCTCTATTATTTACAGATTTACAACTTTTATATAATTAACTTCAGGATCTTCAGTACCCTGAACGTATAATCCGGTATCTTTAAGCCTTTGAACGTATTCTATTATTTCTTTAGTTATAACTTCTCCAGGGCATAATATAGGAATTCCTGGTGGATAAGCCATTAGAAATTCTCCGCTAACTTCTCCTATACTTTGCTTTAATGGAAGAGAAACTTTGTCACTATTAAATGCTTCCCTTGGATTTAACTCCTGTCTTGGAATAGATGGAATATCTATGAAGTCAGATTTTACTTCTCCTTTTCCATAGTAGTCTTCACTTATTTCTTTTAAAGCATTTAAAAGTGCATTTATACTTTCTTTAGTATCTCCAAAGGAACCTACAGCAAGTACATTATATAAATCTGATAGTTCTACTTGAATGTGGTACTTATTTGAAAGTATCATATCTAAATCATATCCTGTTATGCCTAAATCTCTACAAGTAATAGTTATTTTTGTAGGATCTAATGCAAATGCACCAGGCTTATTTAAAATTTCACATCCGAAGCAGTAGAATCCTGGAATTTTATTTATTTCTTCACGGGCATAATTTGCAAGTTCAATGGTATTATCTAATAGCTCACGTCCATGTAGAGCAATTTGTCGTCTAGCACAATCAAGTGAAGCCATTAATATATAAGAAGGCGATGTAGTTTGAAGTAAGTTTAATTGTTGTTTAACTCTGTGAGTGTCTACTCTTTTGGAACGTACTTGTAGTAGTGAACATTGAGTTAATGCACCAATTATTTTATGTGTACTTTGAGCACATATATCAGCTCCAGCTTCAATTGCAGACATAGGTAACTTTTCATTAAATCCTAAGTGAGGCCCATGAGCTTCATCTACTATTAATGGAATGTCATAGCTATGAACTATATCAGCTATTTTTTTAATATCTGTAGCCACTCCATAATAAGTTGGATTTATAATAAGTACTGCTTTGGCATCTGGATGCGCTTTAAGGGTTTTTTCTACTGTTTCAGGAGTAACACCATGTGCTATTCCAACAGTTTTATCTAACTCTGGTTGCATATAAACTGGAGTCGCTCCACTTAAAATTATACCTGCAGTTACAGATTTATGAACATTTCTAGGAATTAATATTTTGTCCCCAGATTTTACTACAGACATAATCATGGCTTGGATAGCACCAGAAGTTCCATGGATAGAAAAAAACGTTGCATCAGCGCCATAGGCATCTGCAGCTAATTCCTGTGCCTTTTTTATAGGGCCTGTAGAATGATGTAGGCTATCCACTAATTTAAAAACAGTTACATCTATTTTAAATGGATTTATCCCTATAAAATTTTTAAATTCCTCATCCATACCTATGCCCTTTTTGTGACCAGGAACGTGAAAAGGAATTGTCTCTCTATTAACATACTCCATTAATGCGTCGAATAAAGGAGTTTCATTTTGATCTAATTTATACACCTTGATAAGCACCTTCTTTCACAAAATTACACCCGTGAAACTATGTCAATTCAATGGTTTCCGTGGATTTTTTATAAAACAATATCATTATAAGGTAAATGATAGGTAAATGCAATATAAATTGAAAAATATTTTACTGTGTCAATTTGGAATTTATATGGTAAAATATATATACAATTACTTCAGGTATAAAGTAGATTTTTAAAATAAGAGAGTAGTATAATTATTTTTATAAATACTTTAAATTTACATAAGGGAGAGGGTAACTATGTCATATGTAGACAAGTATAATCTATGGATTGATTCTGATTACATAGATGAAAACACAAAGAAAGAATTAAGAGATATTAGAGATGAAAAGGATTTAGAGGATAGATTTTATAGGGAATTAGAGTTTGGTACTGGTGGACTTAGGGGTATAATAGGTGCAGGGACAAATAGAATGAATATATATACTGTAGGTAAAGCTACACAAGGTCTTGCTAATTACTTGAATTCAAATTATACAGAAGATAAGTCTGTAGCAATTGCACACGATTCAAGAATAATGTCTAGAGAATTTGCAGAAGCAGCAGCAGGGGTTTTAGCAGCTAATGGGATAAAGGTATATATATTTGATTCTTTAAGGCCAACTCCAATGCTTTCTTATACTACAAGACATTTAAATTGTAGTGCTGGCATATGTGTAACAGCTTCTCATAATCCTAAAGCATATAACGGATATAAGGTATATGGGGAAGATGGAGGACAGATAACTGATGAAAAGGCAAAGTATATACTTAACTCTATAGAAAATGTAGATGATTTTTCACTAATAAAAAAGATGGATTTTAACGAAGGAGTTAAAAATCACATTATAAACATAATAGGAGAAGAAGTAGATAAAACCTATTATGAAAAGGTAAAGGCGTTAACTATAAGAAAAAATTTAGTTAAGGAAAAGGCTAAAGATTTAAAAATTATATATACGCCTCTTCATGGTTCTGGAAATATTCCAGTTAGAAGGGTATTAAGTGAATTAGGATATACAAATGTACATGTGGTAAAAGAGCAGGAAGCTCCAGATGGAACTTTCCCAACTGCACCTTATCCAAATCCGGAAAAAAAGGAAGTATTTGATATTGCATTAACTATGGCAGAAGAAATAAATGCAGATATTATTTTTGGAACAGACCCAGATTGTGATAGAATAGGAGCTGTAGTAAAAGATAATAAGGGAGAGTATAAAGTTCTTACTGGGAACCAAGTAGGACTACTTTTATCTCATTACATGCTTTCATCATTAAAGGAACTTAATGAATTGCCTTCCAATGGAACTGTAATAAAGACCATTGTTACAACAGATATGATTGAGGAAATTGCAAAGGATTTTGATATCACTGTAATGAGTGTGCTAACTGGATTTAAGTATATAGGGGAAAAGATAAAGGAATTTGAAGAAAGCAAAAAGTTTAGCTATATATTTGGATTTGAAGAAAGTTACGGTTATCTTGCAGGAGATTTTGTAAGGGATAAAGATGCAGTAATTGCAGCAGCACTTATATGTGAGATGACTTTATATTACAAAGAGCAAGGTTTAAGCTTATATGAAGGATTAATTAAACTTTATGATAAATATGGATATTTCAAAGAGAGCTTAATATCTATGGATTTTGTTGGAAAGGAAGGCCAGGAAGACATAGAAAAAATACTTCAATATTTAAGACATTCTATGAATCCAGCTATAGCAGGAGTAAAAATAGTTAAAAAGGCCGATTATAAGCTTGGAATAGAAAAGGATATTGTGAATATTCAAGAAACTACCATTGACCTGCCTAAATCGAATGTTTTAAAATTTATATTAGAGGATGGCTCTTGGTTTGTGGTAAGACCTTCTGGAACTGAACCAAAGATGAAAGTGTATTTATCAGTTAAAGAAAAAAGCATGGAAAAAGCTGAAACAAAAATAAAAGATTTTGAAAAGAATGTAATGGATATAGTAAATAGTGCTCAAACCTTATAACATATTAGGAGGTAACGTTTATGGGTATACAATCTCGTTTTTCCGACAAGCTAACAAATATACTATTTTTAGAAGTAAACAATGAAAGATTAAGCAATATATTTAATATGAATATAGAAGACAATGTCTATATGCCTATAAAAGCTCAAGATATTATAGATAAGGTTAAGTCAGGCCAGAATGTAGATTCAATTCCTGTTATATATTTCTTAGAAGCTATGTGTTTTGTAATGGGGGCAGATAATAATTTCAAGTTTAATAATATATATAAAACCATATTATTAAATTTTGATGAGGGCATAAATTTTGTTAAGGGCAAGATATACAAGGCTGTAGAAAATAATAATTTTGAAGATGCATATATATTATTAAAAGGCTTAGTTCAAGTTGAAGAAAATGAGGAAAATTACAGTAAATTAATAATTCTAGCAGATAAATTAAGAAACTTAGATAAGGAATATATAGAAGAGGAAAAAGAAGTACTCGATAAAACTAAGGAGATCTTAGAAGAACTTTCAATTACTTATTTATATGAAGCACTTTTAAAAAGAGATGAAAAGGACTACGAAGGTGCATTATTTGCATTAAATAACTATATTTCTAGAGGTGGAGAAGAAAATGCTGATATTATAGATTTAAAGCTTTCACTTAAGAATATAGTTGAGTATGAGAAAGGGAAAAAGCTTTCTTATGAAGATCCAGCTCAAGCATTAAAGCTATTAGTGCCTCTTATTTCAGAATTTAATGATGATGCTGTTTTATACTATCATATAGCTGTATGTTATAGAAATTTATCAATTCATGAAAAAGCAATTTATTATTTAAATGAAGCTTTGAGCATAGATAGTGCTATGCCTGAAGTGGTAAATGAGCTTGGAATAAATTACGCATCTATGGGGGATTTTGACAAAGCTATAATTTATCTAAGAAGAGCTTTTGAAGCTACTAAGTCTGTAGAAATTTGCACCAATCTTATAATGTGTTATTTAGATGCGGGTAAAATAGAAGATGCAAAGCTTCACTTGAATATAGCTAAAAAGTTAAATCCTAACGATGAAATTGTAATAGAAATAGATAATTTATTTAAGGATATGTAATTAAATTATCCTTCACAAGAGGGAAAGGAAGTACATGGAGTAATGAAAGTAAAAAAAGCTATTATACCTGCAGCAGGGCTTGGAACAAGATTTCTTCCTGCTACAAAAGCTCAACCTAAGGAGATGCTTCCTATAGTAGATAAACCTACTATACAATATATAATTGAGGAAGCTGTTGCATCAGGTATAGAAGAGATACTTATAATTACAGGTAGAAATAAAAGAGCCATAGAAGACCATTTCGATAAGTCTATAGAATTGGAAAACCAATTACAAAGTACAGGAAAAGAAGAATTACTTTCCATGGTAAATGACATATCAAATATGGCAGATATATATTATATAAGACAAAAAGAGCCAAAAGGACTTGGACATGCTATAGGCTGTGCTAAAACCTTTGTCGGCAATGAACCTTTTGCAGTTATGCTTGGTGATGATGTGGTAGATAGCAGCGTTCCATGCTTAAAACAGCTTATTGATTGTTATAATGAATATAAGACTACAATACTTGGCGTACAAGAAGTCCCACAAAATGATGTTCATAAGTATGGTATCATAAAGGGAAATTATATAGAAGATAGAGTTTATAAGGTGAAAGATTTAGTAGAAAAGCCTAGAACAGAAGAGGCACCCTCAAATATAGCAATACTTGGAAGGTATATAATAACACCTCAAATATTTGAAATACTTGAAAACACCGAACCTGGAAAGGGTGGAGAAATTCAACTAACGGATGCCTTAAGATCATTATCTTCAGGAGAAGCCATGTACGCATATTGTTTTAATGGAAAAAGATATGATGTTGGAGACAAATTAGGATTTTTACAGGCCACAGTTGAATATGCACTTAAAAGGGATGACTTAAAAGAAAAATTTATGAATTATTTATTGAACTTGAAAAACAGTGAAAAATTTAAGAAATTATTATGAAAAGTATTAATCTAATATAAACTAAGGGTAAAAGAAATTATTTTATTATATTTGATAATTACTAAAAATCAATATGGATACAAGCTATGTAAAACCCCTTAATATGCTTATTTGCATATTAAGGGGTTTTGTATCATATTATGCAAAAATTTATATATATTTCTTTATTTATATGGTAAACTCTTAATATATGGGCATATTAAGAGTTGAATAATTTTTTGAATGATGTAAAATAATTAAGGAAACATCTCATAGGATGAGATGTGCTAACTTACATGAGACATCTCAATAATTTTGACATAGGATGTGATTAAAGTGCAAAAGGACAAAAAATTAATTTTTTATGATATTGCGTTGCTTATTTTATCGTTATATATAGCTCTTCTCCTAAGGTTGGATTTTAAAATTCCTAGTGAATATGTGGAGTTTTTTTACTTATCATTTCTGCCTGTAATAATTATTACATTGTTCTTTAATAAGATTTTTCATTTGTATGATAGTATATGGAAGTATGCTTCTATAGAAGAACTTATTTCTATAATATACTCAGTTTCATTATCAAATGTAATATTTATTCTATATAGTTATTTCATAAATTATAAAATACTAGAGACCAGATATTTTAGATTTCCATTTACAGTTCATATAATATTTTGGCTTTTATCAGTGGTTTCACTGGGGGGAACCAGGTTTATATTTAGATTAGTAGATGAAATGAATACTAATAAGAACTGTGAGGAAAAGAAAAAGAGGCTTCTTATTATAGGAGCTGGTGATGCATCAGCACTCCTTATAAAAGAAATAAAGAAGAGTGACTATCTAAATTATGACATAGTAGGACTTATTGATGATGATTCATCTAAACAAGGAAAGCACATAAGTGGAGTTAAAGTAATTGGTGAGAGAAATGATATAGTTAGGATATGCGCTGAAAATAAGGTGGAAGAGATTATTTTTGCTATGCCTTCAACGGAAATAGAAACAAAGAGAAAAATAATAAATATATGCAAAAATACTTCAGCTAAATTAAAAACCTTACCAGGTATTTATGAAATAATAGACGGAAAAGTAAATGTAAATAAGATAAGAGATGTAAATATCGAAGATTTACTTGGAAGAGAAGAAGTAAGATTAAATAATAAGGATATAGATAAGTATATAAAAGACAAGGTCATATTGGTAACAGGTGGAGGAGGCTCCATTGGTTCAGAATTATGCAGACAAATAGCTAAATTTAATCCAAATAAACTTCTTATAATGGACATATATGAAAATAATGCATATGATTTACAAATGGAGTTAAATTATAATTATCCTGGTTTGGATAAGGAAGTTCTAATAGCTTCTATAAGAGATGAGAATAAAATTAAAAGTATATTTGAGGAATATAAACCAGATGTTGTTTTTCACGCGGCGGCTCATAAGCATGTTCCTCTAATGGAGAGCAATCCTGGTGAAGCAATAAAAAACAACGTTATAGGAACTTATAATATTGCAAAATTTAGCCATATTTATGGAGTTAAAAAATTTGTACAAATAAGTACAGATAAAGCAGTGAATCCTACAAATATAATGGGAGCAACTAAAAGATTTTGTGAGATAATAATTCAGGCTTTTGATACTGTAAGTAATACAGAATATGTAGCTGTAAGATTTGGGAATGTACTTGGTAGCAATGGATCGGTTATTCCGCTGTTTAAGAAACAAATAGCACATGGAGGGCCTGTTACGGTAACACACCCAGAGATAAATAGATACTTTATGACTATACCTGAAGCTGCCCAATTAGTTATACAAGCAGGAAGTATGGCTAAGGGTGGAGAAATATTTGTACTAGACATGGGGGAACCTGTTAAAATAGTAGATTTAGCTAAGGATTTAATAAAACTTTCCGGGTATCAACCAGGACTCGATATAAAAATAGAGTATACTGGATTAAGACCAGGAGAAAAGCTGTATGAAGAACTACTTATAGATGAAGTAGCTTTAACATCTACTGAACATGATAAAATATTTGTAGAAAAACCTACAGGTAATAGTATCGAGTTCATAGAAAAATCAATTGAAGAATTTAAACAAGTAATTCATAAGAGTAAGGAAGAAATATTTAAGCTTATGGAAGAAAAGGTTCCTACTTATAAAAGAAAGAAAAATAACTAAAAATAGTGCAAAAGGGGAGAACAATATGAAGGTTGATCTATTGGATCTAAAGGTTCAGTATAATAATATTCAAGATAAAATTGATAAAGCCATAAAAGAGGTGCTAGAAAGCACTCACTTTATCATGGGGCCTAATGTAAAGGGATTTGAAAAAGAAGCAGCAGAATTTACAGGTGTAAAACATGCATTAGGAGTTGCTAATGGAACAGATGCTATAATGCTTATACTAAAGGCATTAGGAGTGGGACCTGGAGATGAAGTTATAACTACTCCATATACTTTCTTTGCATCAGCAGAAACCACATCAGTTTTAGGAGCTACACCTGTTTTTGCGGATATAGATAAAAATACTTTATGCATAGACCCTGAAAGTATAGAAAAGAAAATAACTGATAAGACAAAAGCAATTATACCAGTTCACATATTTGGACAGATGTGTGATATGGATAAAATAATGGAAATAAGCAAAAAGTATGATATACCTGTAATAGAAGATGCTTGCCAGGCAATTGGAGCAGAATATAAAGGTAAAAAGGCAGGTTCTATTGGTATAGCAGGAACATATTCATTCTTTCCTACAAAAAATTTAGGATGTTACGGTGATGGAGGAATGGTTGTAACTAATAGTGATGAATTAGCAGAAAAGGTAAGAATGCTAAGAGTGCATGGTGCTAAAGAAAAATATCGTCATGAAGCTATAGGATATAACAGTAGATTAGATGAAATACAAGCAGCGGTTTTAAGAATCAAATTAAATTATTTAAACGAATGGAGCTCAAATAGATATGAAAGAGCACAAGTGTATCATGAATTATTAAAGGATACTGATATAGTAGTTCCATTTGAAGATAAAAATTGTAAACATGTATATCATCAATATGTAATAAGATGTGAAAGAAGAGATGAACTTGCAAAATATTTAAATGAAAAGGGTATAGGAACAGCAATATATTATCCAATACCAGTCCATCTTTTAGAAGTTTATAAAAGCTTAGGATATAAGGAAGGAGATTTACCTATATCTGATAAAGCTTGTGAAAAAGCATTAGCATTACCTATGTTCCCCGAACTTACAACAGAGCAGCAAGAATATGTAGTTCAGTGTATAAAGGATTTTTATAATAACAATTAATGTGTAAGGATGAATTAATAATGAAGGTTTTAGTTATTTCTCATATGTATCCTTCAACTTTTAATCCCATGGCAGGGATCTTTGTTCATGAACAAGTCAAAGCTTTAATAAATAATGGCTGTGAAGTAAAAGTGGTAAGCCCAGTACCTTGGGCACCTTTTCCTTTACAACATTTAAATAAAAAGTGGAAACTATATTCCGAAATTCCTAATAAAACTGATTTAGAAGGGGTAGAGGTATATTATCCAAGATATATAGAGTTTCCTAGAGGATTTTTATTTCATAAGTCTGGTAAACTTATGTTTAATGGGATAAAAACTACTATAGCTGATATATATAAAGAGTTTAAATTTGATGTTATTCATAGCCATGTAGCTCTCCCAGATGGGTATTCAGGAATGCTTATAAATAAAGAATATAAAGCTTTGCATGTAGTAACTGTACATGGGCAAGACTTTCAACAAACTTTACATAAGAATGAACAAACTAAAAATGCGCTTTTTAAGGTTTTAAATTCAGTGGATAGTATCGTAGTTGTTAGTAATAAGTTGAAAAATATAGTTAAGGAATTTGAGTTTTCATCTAAACTAACTGTAGTTCATAACGGTATAAGCAAAGAGTACATTGATTATCGTAGCGAAGAAAGCATTAATAAGGATTGCTTAGAAATTTTAAGCATTTCTAATCTTATACCTATTAAGGGATTAGAGTTTAATATTAAAGCAGTCAGTGAGCTAGTTAAAAAGTATCCTAATTTGATTTATACAATAGTAGGAGACGGTGCGTTAAGAGATGAACTGGAAAATCTAGTTAAGGAATTAAATATAGAAAAACATGTTACATTTATAGGAAGAGTTAAGCATGAAGACGTGTTTGCTTACATAAAGAAATGTGACATATTTTCACTACCAAGTTATAATGAAGGTTTTGGAGTTGCATACATAGAGGCTATGTCTCAAGGTAAACCTATTATAGGAGTTAAAGGTCAGGGAATAGAAGATATTATAATAAATGGTGAAAATGGATTCTTGGTTAGTCCTAAAAGTCATGAAGAAATTTATAATATACTTGAAACTCTTATAAAAGATAAGGATAAGAGAGAGCAAATTGGGGAAAATGCTAAAAAGTGTGTAGAAGAAAATTTAACTTGGGATATAAATGCAGATAAGATGATAAAAATATATAATAATCATTTAAAAATACCAAAAATATAACACATATGTTATTTAAAATATATATTATAAAAAAATTTGACCATATTAATCACAAAGTGTATAATTTTATGTGGTTATTTAAATTTACAAACCTAGGAGGTTCAAAACATGTCACAATTAAGAGATATGCTTATAGAAAAATTAGAAAATAAAACAGCAAAACTCGGAGTAGTGGGACTCGGATATGTAGGATTACCACTAGCAGTAGAAAAAGCTAAGGCAGGATACGAAGTAATAGGTTTTGATGTTCAAGATAAAAAAGTAGAAATGGTTAATGAAGGACACAACTATATCGGAGATGTTGTGGATGCTGATTTAAAGAAGATAATAGAAGAAGGAAAGCTAAAGGCAACAACTGATTTTAGTTTTGTTTCAGAAGTAGACGCAGTATCCATTGCAGTGCCAACTCCACTTGATTTATATAAACAGCCAGATTTATCATATGTGGTAAGCTCTGCTAAAAGTATAGCTAAATACTTACATAAGGGCATGCTTGTAGTACTTGAAAGTACTACATACCCAGGAACGACTGAAGAAGTGTTAAGACCAATACTTGAAGAAACAGGATTAAAATGTGGGGAAGACTTTTTCTTAGCCTTTTCACCAGAAAGAGTAGATCCAGGTAATAAGCAGTTTAAAACTAAAAATACTCCAAAGGTTGTAGGCGGATGCACTCCAGATTGTACAGAAGTGGCTGCTGTATTATACAGAAATGTATTAGAAGGAGAAATACACACAGTATCCTCACCAGCAGTAGCAGAAATGGAAAAAATACTTGAAAATACATTTAGAAATATAAATATAGCGCTTGTAAATGAAATAGCTATGTTATGTAATAAAATGAAGATAGATGTATGGGAAGTAATAGATGCAGCAAAAACAAAGCCATATGGTTTTATGCCATTTTATCCAGGTCCAGGATTAGGCGGACACTGTATACCACTAGATCCATTCTACTTAGAATGGAAAGCTAAGGAATATGACTTCCATACAAGACTTATAGAAACTTCTGGAGATATAAATGACAGAATGCCAGAATTTGTAGTGGATAATGTTATGAAGTTATTAAATAAAGAAAAGAAGTCTATGAATGGAGCAAAGGTACTTTTAATGGGAGTGGCTTATAAAAATGATATAGATGATATGAGAGAATCTCCAGCATTAAAGGTAATAGAACACTTAGAAAAGCATGGAGCAGATGTAATAATTTGCGACCCATATGTTCCAGAATTTGAGCATAAGAACAACCAATACTATTCAGTGGATTGGAAAGAAGTTATAGATGAATCTGATATAGTAGTTATAACTACAAATCACAGCAATATAGATTATGAAACTTTAGTAGAGAAAGCTAAGATTGTATATGATACTAGAAATGCTACTAAAGAAGTTAAAAATAATAGAGAAAAAATTTATAAATTATAGGATAAAACTTAATTTAGATGGAGCAAAAACTCCATCTAAAATTTAGTGGAATAAATTCATAAGAGTAAAGTTAAAGGATAGGCTTAATATAGCTTATCCTAATTTATAATTAAGGTAAGAGGTGTTTTGGGTGAAAAAATTAAGGTTTGCAATCATTGGTTGCGGAAGAATTTCATATAAACATGTGGAAGCGTTGATAAACAATAAGGAAGAAGCAGTACTCGTAGCTACTTGTGACGTAGACAAGGAAAAGGCAGAATCTAAAGCTTCCGAATACATAAAGGGAATGAATACTCCAGTAAATGTAGGAATTTACGTTGATTATAAGGAAATGTTAGAAAAAGAAGATATAGATGTTGTAGCTATTGCTACAGAAAGTGGATATCATCCTGAAATAACTATACATTGCATGAATAAGGGTAAGCATGCAATTGTTGAAAAGCCAATGGCTCTTTCTATAGAAGATGCAGATGCTATGATAAAATGTGCTAGAGAAAATAATGTAAAGCTTTGTATAAGTCATCAAAATAGATTTAATGAACCTATACAAAAATTAAGAGAAGCTGTAGATTCAGGAAGATTCGGAAGACTTATTAATGGTACGGCAAGAATACTATGGAATAGAAATATGGGTTATTATACCCAAGCTCCTTGGAGAGGTACCTGGGAACTTGATGGTGGTACACTAATGAATCAGTGTATACATAATATAGATTTATTACAATGGATGATGGGCGGAGAGATAGATACTGTATATGCACAGTGCGATACTTTCCTAAGAGATATAGAAGCAGAGGATTTTGGAGCAATTATCATAAGATTTAAAAATGGTTCTATTGGAATAATAGAGGGAACTGCTTGTGTATATCCAAAAAATCTTGAAGAAACATTAAGTATATTTGGTGAAACAGGAACAGTAAGTATAGGTGGTCTTGCTGTAAATAAAATTGAAAACTGGAGATTTGCTGATGGAAAAGATAGCGAAGAGGAAATATTAAAAGAGCAGGGAGAAGATCCAGATTCAGTTTATGGTTTCGGACACACTGCACTTTATAAGGATGTTTTAGATGCTATTAATAATGATAGACAGCCGCTTATAAATGGAGAAGCAGGTAAAATAGGTATGTCTATAATACTTGCAGCTTATAAGTCAAGACTTACAGGAATGCCTGTAAAATTCCCATTAGAAAACTTTTCTACAATGGATATGGTAAATGTAGATAAACTTCATAAGTAATAGTTTAATAAGTAGGGGAGAAAGAGATATGAATTATATATCCGAAACTGCTAATTTAGGTGAAAATGTTACTGTGGGAAAATTTGTAGTAATAGAAGATGAGGTTACTATAGGAGATAACTGTATTATTGCAAATAATGTAGTTATTCACAAAGGTACTAAAATAGGTAATAACGTAAGAATTGATGACAATGCTGTAATAGGAAAAGAGCCTATGAGATCTGTAAATAGTATATTTAAAGATGAGAAGAAGCTGCCGCCAGCAAAAATATCAGATGAGTGTTTAATTGGAGCAGGCGTTATAATATACTGCGGATGTGAAATAGGTGAAAAAACACTTATTGCAGATACAGCTGTAGTAAGAGAAGATGTAACTATTGGATCAAAAACTATAATAGGTAGAGGAACTACAATAGAAAATTTCTGTACAGTTGGCTCTAATTGTAAAATACAAACCAACGTTTATTTAACAGCATATTCAACAGTTGAAGACTATGTATTTATAGCACCTTGTGTAACCACATCAAATGATAACTATGCAGCTCGCTCAAAAGAACGATTTGGAAAGTTTAAGGGCGTTACTGTTAAAAAGGGCGGCAGAATAGGAGCTGGTTCTATTATTTTACCAGGAAAAGTTATTCATGAAGATGGATTTGTAGCAGCAGGAAGTGTAGTAACTAAAGATGTGGATAAAGAAGCTATAGTGGCTGGGAATCCAGCTAAATATTTAAGACAAGTGCCAGAAGATCAACTTCTTAAAAATCAATAATACCTAATGAGGTGTAATTAATGAAAATATGTATGCTAACATCAGGACACGATGTTTTTGATAACAGGATATATTATAAGGAAATACTATCCTTAAAAAAGGTATATGATGAAATATATATCGTAGCTCCAGGAGAAAAGGACTTTGTTACGGAAGATGGAGTTATAGTTAAATGCTTTGCAAAGAGAAAAAACTGGCATGATAGATTTAGACCTATGAATGATATGTTTAAAATAGCAAAGGAAATAAAGGCTCATGTTTACCATGCTCATGAGCCTGATTCCTTTCAAGTAGCTATTAAGTTAAAAAAAGAATTAGGATCAAAGGCGATATATGATTCTCATGAATATCATCCAGAAGGCTTTGCGGAGCATTTTAAATTAGGAAAAGGAATTGTAGAAAAAGCTATATATACTTATGAAAAAATGTTAGGTAAAAATGCAGATTGTATTATATCTGTAAATGAAATTTTAATAAATAAGTTTAAAAGCTACAATAAAAATGTAGTTCTCTTGCCTAATTATCCTGTATTAAAGCAAGAAGTATTAAAGGACTACAATGAAAAGCCTACATTTATTTATGTAGGTGGTTTAAGGGAAGATAGAGGGATATTTAAAACTCTACAAGCTATAAAAAGCGTAAAGGAAGATTGTAAATACATATTTGTAGGCCCATTTGAAACAGAGGACTTTAAAAATAAATGTGAAAGTTATTTAAGACAAGAATTGCAGAATAAAGACGTAACCTTTGTTGGTAAAGTACCTCATGTGGAAGTATTTGATTATTTAAAACAAGCTCATGCAGGTTTTGTTTTACTTCAGCCAGATAATTGGAGATATGTTAACTCAGAGCCAATAAAATTATTTGAATACATGATAAGTAAAACTGCAGTAATAGGAAGTAACTTTGAAATGATAGAAAAAATAGTGAAGAATCCAGATAGCGGTGTTTTGGCAGATCCTTCATCAGAGGACGATATAGCAAGAGCTATTACAAAGATAGCTACGGATTTAGAAGCTGCAACACGTATGGGGAATATAGGATACGATAAGGTATGTAAATCTTATAACTGGAACGTATGTGAACAAAGACTTCTAGAAGCTTATAAAAGGTTAGAGTAAATTTGGAGGTAGTATGTCTGAAGTAAAAAAGGATATAAAAACTGCAGCTAAGTACAGTATAATTATTACAATTATATTGGTAGTTAGTAAGATGACAGGTTTTTTAAGAGAGTTTATAGTTGCCATACAATTAGGAGCAACTAGAGAATCGGATATATTTAAGATTGCAAGTACTATGCCACAGGTATTTTTTAGTGCTGTGGCAGCGGCGCTTGTAACTACGTTTATTCCTATATTTTCAAATGTTAAATCTAATAAGGATGAAGCAAATAAGCTTTTTAATAATGTATTAAATATAATAACCATTTTATGTGTGATTTTAACCGTTATAGGAATAATAGTTTCCCCTCAATTGGTAAAGCTATTTGCTGGGGGAATTAAGGGTCAGGATTTTTTGTTAACTGTTGATATGACAAGGATAATGATGCCATCTATAATATTTTTGGCAGTGAGTGGATTATATACAGGATATTTGCAATCCTATGGAAAGTTTATTCAGCCATCTTTAACTGGAATTGTAGCCAATGTAGTTATAATAATTGGACTCATAGTATTTTATAAATATTATGGTATAACTGCTGCAATAATTTCAGTATTTGTAGGGGCAATAGCACAGGCTTTAACACAGAGACCTTTTATGGGAAATAATTATAAATATAAATTTTACATAGATATTAAAGACCCTAATGTAAGAAAGATGCTTGCATTAGCTATACCTATTTTAATAAGCAGTGCAGTATCTCAAATAAATATTATGGTATCTAAAAATTTTGCATCTAATTTAGTACCAGGAAGTATTTCGGTAATAGATTATGCAAGTAAATTTAGTACTATAATAAATCAGGTATTCATTGTATCTATAACTACAGTATTATATCCAAAACTTACAGAAAAATATGCTATAGAAGATCATAAAGGATTTAAAGAACTTTTTGTTAAGTCTGTAAATATGGTAGTGATTGTTACTATTCCACTGATCTTTGGACTAGTAGCTTTAAGTGAACCTGTAATTAAAGTGGTTTTAGAGCATGGGAAATTTGATAGTAATGCTACTAAAGTTACATCTTTATGCCTTAAATATTTAGCGTTTTCTGCTTTTGGTTATTCATTAATGGACATTTTGGGTAAGGTGTTTTTTGCCATGAAAAATACTTTTGTACCTATGTTAAATGGATTTATATTAGTTGTAGTAAATATATTATTTGTAGTTATATTAGCACCTATTATGGGGGTAAATGGTATAGCTCTAGCTACCACTTTATCTGTAACCATTTTAGCTTTAATATTATTTATTGAACTTAAGGCAAGAATTAAAGAAGTAAGCTATCTTAAAATTTTTATAAATTTTATAAAGATGGCTACGTCAGGGTTAGTCATGTATGAAGTAGTAGTTTTATCTTATAATATGCTTTATAAGATAATGCCTCAAAGTAATTTGTTTATAGTGTCAAATATAATAATTTGCACTATAATAGGTGCATTCATATATGTAATTATGTTAATAATATTGAGGGTTGAAGAAATAAAAGGATTATTAAAGAATAAAAAATTAAAATAAGAATTAGGGGAGATAAATAATGATTAAAAAAAATATAAGGTATGCTATATGTACCATAATCATTATAATATTGATTTCAATATCAGCATTTTATAGGATGAATTTTTATGAAAGTTATTATGGAGAAAGGCAATTGTCTCCTGAATTAAAAGATAAAACTATAATAAGATTATGGATGAAAAAAAGCATTATATCTCCTACAAGATCTTATCAAATAGAAAAGTTTAATAATACTAATAAGGACAATATACATATAGTATTCTCCGAATATAAGGAGGATTATTATAATGCTTTAAGAACTACTCTTGCATCAGGTTATGGACCAGATATATTTGAATATGGGTTTAATGCTCTGATGAAAAACGATCAAATTGCATATTTAGATGAAATAAATATGGATCTTAACAAAGTGAATAAGGATAACATCGTATATTATAAAGATAGTCCTTTAGGTATTAAACTTATGGAAAATAACGTGAAGTTTATCTGGAATAAAGAGATATTTAAAAAAGCTGGACTAGACCCTAATAAGCCTCCTAAAAGTTGGAGCGAATTAATAGAGTACTCTAATAAAATTAAAAGTAAGTTTCCAGATATAACGGCCTTTGCATTCCCATTTAAGGAATATGAAGATATGAATATTGCTATAGGCCAGCCTAGTGTAAATTCAGGTACTATCTATACAACCTTTTGGAATTATAAACAAGGAAAATACGACTTTAGTTATGCAAAAGATATACTAAATACATATAGGAATTTATATTCAAAAGATATATTAGAAAAAGATTTTGATAAAAAATCTAAGAATCAATTAAGATCTGAGTTTTATCAAGAAAACATAGCAATGATGGTAAGTACTTATGAAGATAAGGCATATTTTTCTAATATATTACCTTTAGGTTTTGAAGTAGGAGTTTCAAACATAATGCAAGTTGATGAAAAAAGTAAAAGTAAATATTACTTTACAAATAACTCCAATTTCTTAGTCTTAAGTAAGACTTCTATAGAAAAAACAAAAGACGATACTGAGGAAATCATACAGGAAAAAACAAAGAAAACAGAAGCCATAAAAAAGGTATACGAGTATTTAGTAAGTAATGAAGTAAATAATGAAATTTTGCAAACAAGAAATGCATTGCCTATTAACGTTAATAATACTATGATAAGCAATGATGTTTATTCGGGATATAATGATGTTAATGATTTTTCTAATCAAAGGTTAGATCCTACTATATTTTTAAGTAGAAATTCAAGATATGAACTCAATTTAGTTTTAGATGCTATAAAGTCTAAAAGTAGTGTGGAAAAGGTTATTGAAGACTTAAATAATCAATATAAAAAATATTATGATTTTGCCATAGATAAAGAAAAATTTGATTTTGAATATTATAAAATGAAATAATAGGAAAACTGAGATTGGAGAAGTGAAGTAAATGGAAACATATATAAATTACTTCAAAAATGCAATTAAAGATTATTATAAAATATTAATAGGATGTTTTTTAGTTTCTCTCATAGTATCAATTATGCTAATGAAAAGTATAGGTATGGGTACTAGTACAATGCTGTTTGCAGCTTTATTTCTATTATTAGTAGATATGATATTAATAAAAACGGATAAAAAACTGTCCATATTGATGTTTATATTATTTTTACCAATTTATACAACGGTAAGAAGAATAGTGTACTTTGATGTGCTTTTTTTAAGAGTTACTTTTGAAACAATTTATGTGTTAGTACTTTTCATATTTAGTTTTAAAGATATAAAAGTTAAGATTGCAAGTTATTATAAAAATGATAAAAGAAACTTTAATTTTATTGTCTTAATACTGACCTTTTTAATCTTTTGTATCAATAGCAGCTTTTTTTCTCCAGATTTAATGAAGGGGATAAGCGAGGTACATATAGGTATTGCGACACCTATAATGTTCTTATTAAGTTTTATGGCCTATTTTAATAAGGACGATAAAGAGAAGGTGTTTTATGCTTTAATATTAGCTTTAAGTTTTAGCTGTATATATGGTTACTTGCAATTGTTTAGTAGAGGAATTTCTTTATCAGCTATAAAGTCCAATAGAATTTACTTAACTTATGGTTTTCATAACGTTAATATTTTCGCAGGTATACTTATTACTGTATTTCCTCTTTTATTAGAGTTAGTGTTATATAAAAAAAATAGTTTAAGAAAACAAGTATTTTTAAGTCTTATGCTTTTAAACTATGTATTTGCAATATTATTAACATTTAGTAGAGGGGCATGGTTATGCCTATTAATTACTGTATTTATAGCTTTACTAAGTAAAAAGTATAGAAAGATATTATATATAGGATTAATACCATTAGTGATTGGATTTAAGCCGATATTTTCATACATAATTAATAGGGGAACAACTACATCATTTTTACAAAACGAATCCGCAGTGGCAAGACTACAATCGATATTTACTGATTTAGTTATGATTGTGAAATATCCGTTTGGTATAGGTGGAGGTAACTTTTCTATTGCATATAAAAAGTTTGCCTTTCAGGGATATTTAGCAATGCCTGAGGATATAAGATTTAACGCAACGGTTGCTCATTATCCTTTAGAACATGCACATAATATTTTATTGCAAATTGCAGTAGAGTTTGGAGTAGTTTCTTTGATAATATTTATAGCAATTATATTAAATAGATTAATAGTATGCTTTAAAAGTTATTCATACAATAGACCTTTGATTAATTCAGTATTTATATATGTTATATTTTCTACTTTAACAGGAAATGAATTTAATCATAAGGGAGTAATAACAGGAACTCTCGTGATATTTATAATTTTTGGCCTGATTTCTATACTTAATGAAGAAAGTAAAAGCTTAAAAAACTAATTTCAAATTATAGGAGAGATTTAGATGAATAATAGTAACCTTACAGTGTCTATAGTAATTCCTTGTAGAAACGAAGAAAATTATATAAAAAAGTGTTTAGAATCTTTTATAAATCAATCCTATTCTAAGGAATTATATGAAATACTTGTTTGTGATGGCATGTCAACAGATAAAACAAGAGAAATTATAAAAAGTTATATGAAGGAATATTCAAATATAAAGATTATAGATAATGAAGGCTTATCCGCACCTAAAGGAATGAATAAAGGAATAAACTACAGCAAAGCTGATGTAATAATAATATTTGGAGCTCATGCATATGCAGATAAGGACTTTATAAAGGAAAATGTAAATGCTCTTATTAAGAATAAAGAGGTAGGATGCGTTGGCGGACCTATAGAAACTATTAATGAAGACAATAAAGGCAGAGCTATTTCTGCTGCAATGAGTTCTCCGTTTGGTGTCGGAAATGCATTATTTAGATATGCTAAGGAAGAAATGTTTGTTGATACAGTTGCCTTTGGATGCTATTTTAAAAAAGTATTAAATAAAATAGGATATTTTGACGAAGAGCTTGTGAGAAATCAAGACGATGAATTGAATTTTAGGGTAATAAAAAATGGATATAAAATATTACTATCACCTAAAATAAAATCTTACTATTACAGCAGATCTTCTTTAAAAAAGCTCTGGAAGCAATATTATCAGTATGGATTTTGGAAAGTAAGAGTAATGCAAAAGCACGGAAGACCGGCATCTATAAGACACTTAATTCCAGCATTATTTGTTACTACAAATATACTAGGAGTAGGGTTAGGATTATTTTATAAATGGATACTTTATTTATGGTTTTTAGAAATATTTTTATATTTAATAGGAGATATTATATTTTCATCAAAGCTAATTAAAAATAATAAGGGTATATTTCCATATATATTTTCAATATTTCCTATTCTTCATCTAAGTTATGGGTTAGGATTTGTAAATGGAATATTCAGCTTTTACATATTTAAATCTAAGAAATCTATTGAAAAAAATACAAAAATGTCAAGATAAATATAATAAGCACACAGATATTGAAATTTTACAATACCTTGTGTGCTTAATTTGTGTATAATATATAGGGAGACATTTCAATAAATCGAGATGTGTTTGAAAGGAGAATAAAAATGGAAACAAGCACTAGATTCTTAAGCTTTTTATTATACATATATATGATTGTATTACCCATTGCTCCAAGCAAGTTCAAAGTAGGTAATATTCCTTTTAATGGTGATATATTATTAGCTTTGCTTATAGTTTGTTATTTAATTATGCTTGCAATATTTAAAAATGTTCGAAATAGATTTCTATATGGATTAAAAGACTTTTTTACAAATTATTTGACTATATTTATATCTTTACTAATATTCATAATGCTAATTTCTGTATCCTATTCTACCGATAAAAAATTAGCATTAAGTGAAAGTATAAGATTTGCTACATATGGAGCATTGTTTTTTATAATAAAATATGAATTAAATGACAAGTATATTTCAAATAATATACTAAAGCTATATATTTACGTAGTTAGTTTAATAAGTTCTATAGGTATACTTGAATATATACTAGGTATAGGATTTATACAAAAGAGTGAACATGGAATAAGAACTAGAATTTTTTCCACTTTAGAAAACTCTAACAATTTGGGTGCTTTTATGGTAATAGGATTTTTCCCAATAGTAATGTTAATGTTAAACGAAAAAGAAAAAAGAAGAAAACTATATTTGGGAATAGCAAGTTTATTAACGTTTACAAACATAATATTAAGCTTTTCAAGAAATGCTTGGTTAGCATTAGTAGTAGGAATTATAATATTATCTTTAACCTATAGTTGGAAGATAATATTAGGCATGGGAGGACTAGGCGTTATATCATTATTAATTCCACAAATAAATAATAGGTTATTAGAGTTTACTGATAAAAGTCAAAATTTATCTAGAATAAAATTATGGGATATTGCATTTATGATGATTAAAGACCATCCCTTTACCGGCGTTGGAAATGGGAATTATAGGGTTATGTACGATATATATAAGTTAAAGTACAAAAAGAAAATAGAGTACTATCCAACAGATAATTTTCATACACACAATGTTTTTTTAAAGATACAATCTGAATTAGGGTTATTTGGAACAGCAGCTTTCTTAGGTATAATTATAAGTATAGTTGTTAACGTAGTAAGATTTATAAAAAGAATTGATATTAAGTTTTATAAGATATTTTATACTGGATTTTTTGCTTCAGTAATATCGTTTGTTTTTATGAATATTATAGATAACTTTTTTTCTGCGCCTAAAGTAATAGCTTTTTTTTGGATTTTAGTAGCTAATTTTGAAGGAATATTATATAAGAATCAAGAGAGTTAGAGGAAGATAATTACTATGAAAATGTACTATAATTTTTTGAATATATTATTGTGTATATATATTTTTTTGTTCATAGCATTACCAATTACGTCAAAATATAAGGTTGTAGGATTAAATATACATGTTGTGTTAAGTATACTTATGGCCTATTATGTACTTGGAGTGGTTTTGAATAGAGAAATTAGAAATAAATCCATAAGTTCAGTTAAAAGATTTTTTAAAAATAAATGTAATATTGTTCTTAGTTTATGCGCACTATGGATGATATTTAGTATAACCTATTCTGCAGATAAGGCTTCTGCTATATCAGAAGTTGAAATGTACATGAAGTATTTATTTATATACTTTTTAATTGAGGATCAAACCCATAATAAAAGATATGTAGATAATATACTTAATAGTTTTATATTCACCTTAATAATAGTATCTATAGTAACCTTTATTGATACTATAAAAGGAATTGGAATAGAACAAACATCAGAAGGAGTAAATAGAATAAGAGTAGAATCGCTGCTTGAAAATTCCAATAACCTTGGGGCGTTTTTTATATTATTTATATTTCCTTTTATAATGTTATCTATTTATGAAAAGGAAAAGAGAAAAAAGTACTTGTACATAATAGTTTCATTTTTATGCTTATTTAATATAATCGTGAGTTACTCGCGAAATGCATGGATGGCCTTTGGAGTTGGATGTTTACTAGTAGTGATTATATATAATAAAAAGTTTATAGTGCCATTTTTAGGAGTATTCCTAATAGGATTATTAATTCCTGAAATTTCAATGAGACTAACGGAATTTAATGATTTTAGTCAAAATATTACTAGAATTAAATTATGGGAAACTACATTGTTAATGATAAAGGAACATGCTTTATTGGGCGTAGGGGTAGGAAATTTTTCTTATCAATATGATAACTATATAAAAAGATTTGCAGAACTTAAGTATTCAGATTATCAAATATTTCATCCTCATAATGTATTTTTGCAGGTGCAAGCTGAATTGGGTGTTATTGGAATTATATTGATTATAAGCTTAATAATATTTATAATTATGAAACTAAGAAAATACATACATGAAACTTCAAGTAGTTTACATAAAAATTTTTATAGAGGATTTTATATTTCTTTTATAGTTTTTGTTTTCATAATGAACATGGTAGATGATTTTTTCTCAGCTCCTAAAATTATCTTAATATTTATAGTTATTATATCCATACCAATTAATTCAAAGAAGCTTGAAGTTATGTAATATGGAGGTGATACCAATTAATATATTACAAGTGATAACAGGAAATGATAACGGCGGTGGTGGAAATCATGTTATAAATATATGTTTAAATAATATAAGTGAAATGAAGTGTTCTCTTTGTTTAATAGGAGATGGAATGTTATATGAAAGGGCTAAAGAGCTACATATACCAGCAACCTATTATAGTTTTAAAGAACTTTTAGGAGATAAGTTAGGAGAGTATATTGAAAAAAATAATATAGATATAGTTAATTTTCATGGAGCCAAGGCAAATTTTTTATATTTTATGATATCTCATAAAATAAAGGTACCATGTGTTGTTACAATTCATAGTGACTATAGGTACGATTTTATAAACAACAAGTTTAAAAGAATATTTTTTACCCCATTAAGCATTTTAGGGTTGAAAAAATATAAAAATTACATTTGTGTATCGCAATATCTACAAAACCTAATAAGTAAAAAAAAATTTAAAGGAAATAAATATGTAATACCTAATGGGATTTCTTTAGAAAAAACTTATTTAAAGCAAAATAGAGAGTCAATAAGAAATATATATAATATATCTAAGAATGAGTTTTTATATTCAATGGTGGGAAGAATGCATCCAATAAAAAACCATGATGGCTTAATAGATGCCTTTTTCAAACTTCAAATTGAAATAAGAGATGTAAAATTAATGCTTTTAGGATTTGGGGATTTAGAGGAAACATTAAAAGAAAAGGTTGAAAAGTTAAATATACAGGATAAAGTAATATTTGCAGGATTTAAAGAAAATATACTAGATTACATAAATGCGTCAGATGTAGGCGTGCTAACTTCGTTTAGCGAAGGGGGAGCACCACCACTCGCAGTACTTGAGACTGCTTTGATGAAAAAGACAATCATATGCTCTAAGGTTGGAGATATGGAAAGTATAATAAGTGAAAATGAGGGATTCTTAGTAAATCCTTATGATATAAATGACATACATGATAAAATGAGATGTGCTTACATGAATAAAGAGAAGATAGAATTAATGGGGGAAAATCTTTATAATAAAGTTATACATGAATTTTCATTGGATAACTTTTGGGAAAGATACTTTGATGCGTATAGTAAAATTTTAAGTGGAGTGAATTAGATGAAAGAATCTAAGTTTATAAAGAGTTCTTTAATAGTAATGATGTTTACCATAATGGGGAAGGTTTTGGCTGTAATTAGAGATTCTCTAGTAGCAGCAAAGTTTGGAGCATCAGATATTTCAGACATATATAATTTTTCGATAGGAATAGTATATTTACTTACCACAATAAGTTATGGACTTACAACTACATTTATACCAATGAATACAGAATATATTGAGAAAAAAGAAGAAACTTCTAGAATTAAATTTGTAAATAATACCGTAAATGTATATGGCATTTTTACAATATTATTAATATTAATATTAATAATATTCACAAAGTATATTGTCTTAGTATTTGCTCCTGGATTCAAAGAAAATCAGTATGTATTTAATACTACTGTAAATATTGTAAGAATTATGCTTTTATCATTGCTTTTTATAAGTATTCAAAGTGTTATTACTGGGGTACTTCAATCTCATAATGAATTTTATGAACCTGCTGCTATGTCACTTGTTTCAAATATTGTATTCATAATTTATTTGATTTTTTTAACAGCTAAGTATGGAATATATGGCTTTGCTTGGGCAACAGTGATAAGCTTCTTAGCGCAACTCATAATAAATCTTCCTAAATATAAAGCTTTAGGATATACATATAAATGGACTTTTAATATAAAAGATAAGAAATTAATAAGTATGTTTATGCTTATGACTCCTGTTATAATAAGTACTTCACTTATTCAGTTAAATAATTTTATAAATAGAGCTTTTGCAACTAAATTGTTTGTAGGAGCAGCTACGGTACTTGATTATTCAAATAAAATAAATACATTGGCCTATGAGGTTTTTGCAATAGGTATAGCTATGGTTATATATCCATTTCTATCTAGATACGCAGTAAATGGAGTGACAAAAGAATATAAAGAAACTTTATCTAAGGGAATAAATATGATATTACTCATAATGGTTCCTGCATCTATTGCTATAGCAATACTTAGAGTACCTCTTATAACTTTAATTTTCAAAAGAGGAGCCTTTGACCAAGAAGCTGTAAACTTAACAGCAAATGCATTACTATTTTATTCACCAGCTATGATAGCATATGGATTAAGAGATATTTTAAACAAGGCTTTTTATGCGGTTAAGGATACTAAAACTCCCATGATAAATAGCTTTTTTGGAATAATAATAAATGTTGTTATAAACATATTCATAGTAAAATATATGAAGGTTTCGGGTCTAGCACTTGCCACAAGTATCTCTTCTATAATTATTACTTTGCTAATGCTTATAAATTTAAATAAAAAGATGAACGGAATTGAACTAAAAAACATTTATGTTACATTTATAAAAACTTTAGTTTCAGCAGCTATTATGGGCATTATAATAAATATAATAAGCACTTATTGTATGAATACTTTTGGAAACAATGCATATGGAAGTTTGATTTCATTACTTTTAAATTTTGTAATAGGATTAACTACATATTTTGTATTTATATATTTTTTAAAAGTAGAAGAAATTTATTATTTTTTTAACCTGTTAAAAAATAAAAAAATAAATAAGGGGGAATTTGATATGCAAAATAATTTAATAGAAATAAATGAACAAAATCATATCAGAAATAAAAAAGTTCAGTTTGCAATAAAGAGATTTATGGATATAGTGCTATCCTTATGCGGCATAATAGTTTTGTCTCCTATATATTTAATTCTTGTATTACTTATAAAGTTAGATTCTAAAGGACCGGCCGTATTTAAACAGGTAAGAGTAGGAAAAGATAATAAAGATTTTACTATATATAAGTTTAGAACAATGATTGTGGATGCGGAGAAGAAAAGAAGCTTAGAAATAAATCCGGAGGACATAGGTAATTTTGTTTTCCAAAGTAAGGAAGATAATAGAATTACAAAAATGGGTTCTTTTTTAAGAAAAACCAGCTTAGATGAGCTCCCTCAGCTTTTTAATGTTTTTAAAGGGGACATGAGTTTAGTTGGACCAAGACCTGAAATTCCTGATGTAGTAAAATATTATCCTCCTGAATATTCACAAAGGTTGCTAGTTTTACCTGGAATTACAGGACTTGCACAAGTAAGTGGAAGAGGAGAAATAGAACTTGCTAAAACTATATATTATGATTTAACATATATTAAGAATTTTTCAGTATGGTTAGATATAAAAATATTATTTAAGACAGTATTTTCCGTATTTAAAAAAGAAGGAGCATTTTAAGATATGTTTAGCAAGGTGTTAGGTTATAAGGTATTTAATAAAGATGAAGAAGAACTTTTTAAATATATAAGTGAATTTAATAAAGTGCATATAATATCTGGAAACCCAGAGGTATTGAATAATGGTCTTAAAAATGAGGAGTTATTTAACAATTTTACTTCTGAAAATTCTATAATTATTCCTGATGGAATAGGAACAGTTATTGCATCGAAGGCATTAAATCAAGGTGTACAAAAGAAGATAGCTGGAATTGAAGTTATGGAAAAGCTTTTGGAAAAGTGTGAAGCGGAGGGAAGAAGCATATATCTTTTAGGAACAAAGGAAGAAGTACTTCAGAAGTGTATAAGAAACTTAAAAATAAAACACCCAAGGCTTATTGTTTTAGGAAGCCATAATGGTTTTTTTGATTTGAATAATTGTAGTGAATTAATAACAGAAATAAATAAATTAAAGCCTTATGCTCTTTTTGTAGCTATGGGAGCTCCTAGACAAGAACTATTCATAACTAAATATATGGATGAATTAAATGCAAATATATTTATGGGCGTGGGAGGATGTTTTGATGTATTTGCAGGAGAAGTAAAAAGAGCACCTAAATGGATGATAAATTTAGGACTAGAATGGCTGTATAGAGTGAGTAAAGAACCTTATAGAGTAAAGAGACTTGGATCGATTCCTGCATTCATTGCAAAAGCAATATTTAAAAGTTAGATGAAATCTAATTATGATGTTCGGTTATATAAAATAATATTAAATTAAAAAAGCACAAGGCAATTTATTTATGACAACCTTGTGCTTTTTATTTTAAACTAAATTTTATTTAAGTTCTTCAAGTGAAGCAAATCTATATCCTTTAGCTTTTAATTCTTTTATAACGTCATCTAGTATTTCAGTATTGGTTTTAGAAACCGCATGTAGAAGCATTATCGCTCCACTATGAGTTCTATCCATTATCATCTTTTTAGCATAGTCATGTGAAGGCTGGTTGTTAATATCCCAATCCTTATAAGCAAAGCTCCAGAAAATAGTTTTATAACCTAATTCTTTAGTATAAGAAAGGGAAAGCTCGCTGTATTTACCCATAGGTGGTCTAAAGAACTTAGGCATATCTTTACCCGTAAGATCTTTAAATACTTTTGCTGTATTTTCAAGTTCATAATTAAACTTATCTTTGCCTTTTAAGGCAGTTGAAGCCATCGAAGGATGGTTAGTTGAGTGGTTACATACTAAGTGACCTTCATCCATCATTCTTTTAACCAAATCTGAACTGGTCTTTATATAAGGTGTTACTACAAAAAATGCTGCTGGTACATTATTAGCTTTTAGTATGTCCAATATTTTTCCAGTATATCCATTTTCATAACCCTCATCAAATGTCAGATATAAAACTTTTTCATTTGTATTTCCAAGGTAATATCCATCTTGTTTAGTTATTAAATTTAATATGCTAGGGTCAACAGTTGATGGAGTTCCATCTTTTTTAGGGATAAAAAACCAATCACGTTCCTTTGTCTCTAAAGTAGTTGTGCTTAATTGAGGTTTAGATTCCTCAGTAGCATCTTTAGAAGGCTGGTCAACCTTATTTTCTATAGGCTTTTCTTCTTTTTCTACAGCTTCATCGGAAGGTTTTTCATCTGAATTATCCTTAGTTGAAGTGTTTTTTTCAGTATTTATTTCTTCCTCTGAAATATTTTTTTCTTCATTTACTGTATTATCATTTTTATTATCTGGGGAATTACTAGCTTGTTCATTTACTGAACCTGATCCAGGGTTTGTATATACTTTTTCATTACTACTTTTACAACCTATTAAAGAAAAACAAAGCATGACGGATATTAAAATAGAAAGATGTTTCTTTTTCATATTTAATCACCTACCTAATATATGATATACTTTAGTTTGTGTGTATTACTACTTAATATACGATGGAGAGAGATAAAATGATTGATATATTTTTGGAAAAGATAGACGAGTTATATAATATTATTGTACTTCCAATGGATAAGAGTTACAAGACGGAAGCTCTAAAAAAGTACAAAAATTCATTTTTTTTAAAAAATGAAGAATATTTTGGAGAAATTTATTATAATAACTTTGGTAGAGATAAATATAAAGGAGCTATATATACTCCACAGGAAATATCAGAGTATATGATAAAAATGGTTATCTCAAAAGAGGATATAATAAATAACCCATATATTAAAATATTAGATCCTGCTTCGGGATGTGGAAATATACTTATACCTTGCTATAGTTATCTTTATAGCATTTATAAAGATAACCTAAGCGAAATTAATAAAAAAAACAACTTAGATCTAAATATAGATAATATTCCAAGTCATATAGTTAAAAATAACATTTTTGGTATGGATATAGATAATGCTGCATTAAAAATACTTGTAATAGACTTATTTCTAATAAGCGGGGAAGTAAAGCCTCAAAACTTTAAAAATGAAGATTTTTTGTTAAACGAGATTAAAGATAAATATGAAATTATAATTGGAAATCCACCATATATAGGTCATAAATCTATAGATAAGGATTATTCGCTGAAGTTGAAGAAAGCTTATAAAGAAGTTTATAGCGATAAGGGGGACATTTGTTATTGTTTCTTTAAAAAAACCAAGGAATTATTAAAGTCCGAAGGAAAGGTTGTATATATTTTAGCGAGATATTTTATAGAGTCCCAAAATGGAATAAGCTTAAGAAAATATATATCAAATAATTTCTCTGTAAGAGAAATAGTAGACTTTTATGGATTAAGGCCCTTTAAAAATACAGGAGTAGATCCAGTTATAATTTATGCTAATAACTCTAATGTGCAAAATGATATTAATGTTATAAAGCCATTAAAGATTAAGGGACAAAATAAAAAAGAGTTCTATGAATCGTTGTTTTTTAATAAAGGACGTAATTATAATAGCTTTACTATAGGGGAATATGCCATAAAGAATAGTACTTGGATACTTAGAAGTAACATGGAGAGAAATATACTAGATAAAATTAAAAGGAAGTCTAGTTTGAAGTTAAAAGACGTATGTAACAGCTATCAAGGAATTATAACAGGATGCGATAAGGCATTTATAGTTTCGGAAGAAACAATTAAAAATAAAAATCTAGAAATAGATATATTAAGGCCCTGGATAAAAAGCAGTTATATAGAAAAAAATCATATAAAGGATGCAAAAGAGTACATAATTTATGCTGATTTTATAAATGATGATGAAAGCAAATATATCAATGCATTAAATCACATAAAACCATATGAATACAAGCTTATGAATAGAAGAGAGTGTAGAAATGGTATAAGAAGGTGGTATCAGCTACAATGGGGGAGAAAACCTTCCATTTTTGAAGGTGAGAAGATAATTTTTCCTTATAAAAGTAATAGTAACAGATTTGCATTAGATAAAGGAAGTTTTTTTAGTGCAGATATATATAGCTTGATTTTAAAAGAAGGAAAAAGCTATGATTATAAAACACTATTATTTTTATTGAATAGTAGTATATATGAATTTTATTATCATTGTTTTGCAAAAAAGCTAGGAGAAGATTTATACGAATATTATCCTAATACATTAATGGAATTAATGATACCGTTAGAATGTGATATAACCTTTTTAGAAGAAAATAAGTTATATCAATACTTTGAAATTACAGATGAGGAAAAAAAGATCATTGAAGAAAGTCTATGAGAATCTAGTAATGGGTAGTTCACAACTATTATGTGAAATTGAATATAAATATTAAGTTTATATAAAAGAAAGCCCCTAAGGGACTTTCTTTTATAACTATTTAAGCAATTCTTCTACAAATTTAGGGAGTACAAAAGAAGCCTTATGTAATCTTGGAGTGTAGTATTTTGTTTCAAAAGAAAGATTCTCTGGAACAGTTGCATTTTCTGGATCATGTTTTTTAGAACCTACTGTAAAACTCCAGTATCCAGATGGATATGTAGGTATTGCTGCCATAAATAACTTAGTAACGGGGAAAGTTGATTTGGCATCATCATAAACTCTTTTCACTACATCTGGAAGATAGAAAGGTGTTTCAGTTTGTGCAATAAATATTCCATCTTCAGTTAAGCACTCGTATATTTCTTTATAAAAGCTTCCTCCAAATAGTCCTTCGGCTGCTCCAAATGGATCAGTAGAATCAACTATTATAACATCAAATTCATTTTTGTGCTCATGAACATATTTAATTCCATCCCCTATAAAAACTTCACATCTTGCATCATCTAGCGCACAGCTTATTTCTGGAAGATATTTTTTACATTCATTTACAACATCTTCATCTATTTCGCATAATACAGCTTTTTCTATGGAAGGATGCTTTAATATTTCACGTATTGCTCCTCCATCTCCACCACCTACAACTAATACCTTTTTAGGATTTGGATGAGTGAATAGTGGAATATGGGCAATCATTTCATGATAAACATACTCATCATTTATAGTAGTTTGAACTATGCCATCTAATACTAGCATTCTTCCCAAAGCATAAGTATCCACAATAGCAAGATCTTGATACTTTGTTTGCTTTGTAACTAACGTTTCCTTTATTTTATAAGTCATAACAGCATCTGATATTTGACCTTCTTTTAACCATAAATCCATATAAGTAGTACCTCCTGTAATATAAATATTAAACATCTCAAATATATTGAGATGTTATGATTTATAGACATATAAATCATGTAATACAACAAAAATATTATAACAATGATTTAAATATGTGGCAAGAAGATTAAATTTAAACAGTATATGAAAAAATATCTTAGTGGAAAAATAAAAAATCCCATAAAAAAGGAGGAAAATTATGTAATATGTAGAATAAGTTAATTATAAATGAGAATTGCACAAATTTACATAAGTGGGGGGAAATATATGTATTTAGAATTTGAAAATGTAGATGATAAATTATTAGTTTGTTTAGCAGGAGAATTAGACCATCATAGTGCAGAAGAAGTTAGGAATAAAATAGATAACCGTATTGATAAAGATGATGTGAGCAAGGTTATACTAGATTTTTCAGATGTTTCTTTCATGGATAGCTCAGGCATAGGTGTAGTAATTGGAAGATATAAAAAAATGAATTATAAAAGTGGGAAGATATGCATTACAAATGTAAATGACAATGTAAATAGAGTTTTTGAATTATCAGGTATGTTTAAAATAATAAAGTTATTTAAAACAAATGAAGAAGCATTAGAAAATATTTAATGGGGGGAAAGTATAATGTATGATAATGTTATGAAAATAGAATTTGCAAGTAAGTCACAAAATGAAAGCTTTGCTAGAGTTGCAGTGGCAGCTTTTGCATCTCAATTAGATCCCACTATTGATGAATTGACTGATGTAAAGACTGCAGTATCAGAAGCGGTAACTAACTCAATTATACATGGATATGAAAGTAAGGATGGGACTGTTAAAATAGAAGCTTATATTAAGAACAGAGAACTTACCATAATAATTCATGATGATGGCAGGGGAATAGATAATATAGAACTTGCCATGCAGCCATTATATACTTCAAGACCAGATTTAGAACGTTCAGGTATGGGATTTACTGTTATGGAGTCTTTTATGGATGGTTTAAAGGTAGAGTCTGAAAAGGGCAAGGGAACTAAAATAATAATGAAAAAAACTTTCAGAGCTATAAGTTAGGTGAATATTATGAGTGAAGAAGCAGTAAACAGGAGTACGTATGGTTATGAAGAAAACCTAGAGCTCGTTGAAAAAGCACGAAAAGGAGATAAAAATGCCTTAAATAAGCTAATAGAAATAAATCTACCTTTAGTATCAGCCATAACTAAGAAATTTTTAAATAGAGGATATGAGTACGAGGATATATATCAAATTGGATGTATGGGGCTAGTAAAGGCAGTAAATAATTTTGATGCTAGCTATGGAGTAAAATTTTCTACTTACGCTGTTCCTATGATAATGGGCGAAATAAAAAGATTTATAAGAGATGATGGAATGATTAAGGTAAGTAGAAGCGTAAAAACAACAGCTAGAAAATTACATTATGATAAGGAGGCACTTACTAAAGAATTAAATAGAGAACCTACTTTAGAGGAGTTATCCAATTATTCTGGTGTAGAAAAAGAAGAAATTATATTTGCTACAGAATCAGCAAATAGTATGCAGTATTTATATGACACCATACATCAGCAAGATGGTGCACCTATTATGCTTATAGATAAGATAAGTGATAATTATGAAGAAGACTCAGAACTGGTAAATAGGCTTGCTTTAAAAGAAGTTATAGGAACTTTAGATATAAAATCCAGGCAAATAATAATGCTTAGATACTTTAAAGATAAAACTCAAGTAGAGGTAGCGAAGATGCTTGGAATAAGCCAAGTTCAAGTTTCAAGAATAGAAAAAAAGGTACTTAAAGTAATGAAAGAAAAATTGAAGTAATAGGATAAGAGAATTATCCTATTACTTCTTTTTTGAATTAAAAATCTTTTTATGCACAAAATAAGTATCGGAGGGGATTTTATGAAAAAAACTGAGAAAGAAGTTAAACAGAAATTTGATGAGATTTCTGTTCAAGCTGAACCAAAGCATAATTTAGTTAAAAATTGTGTGTATGCTTTTATAATAGGTGGACTTATATGTGATGTGGGACAGTTTTTTAATAATTTCTTTATAAATATGGGAGTACCCAGCGAAGAAGTAGGTACTTATGTAGCAATAGTTATGGTGTTTATAGGAGCTTTTCTGACTGGACTCGGAATATACGATAAAATAGCAAGCTATGCAGGAGCAGGTACAGTAGTACCTATAACTGGTTTTGCCAATTCTATTGTTTCTCCTGCTATGGAATTTAAAAGAGAAGGTTATGTATTTGGAGTAGGAGCTAAGATGTTTACTATTGCTGGACCAGTGCTTGTATATGGAATAAGTAGTTCAGTAGTTATAGGAATTATATATTACTTTTTTAAAATGTTATAGATAAAAGAGGGTGGTGTTAGCCTTGGATAAATTAAAGTTGATAGGAAAGCAGACATTGAAAATAGAAAGCAAACCTAGAATAATTTCAACTTTTAGTGTAGTTGGACCTAAAGAAGGAGATGGACCACTTAAAGATTATTTTGATTTAATTTTAGATGATGATCTAAATGGTGAAGATAGTTATGAAAAGGCAGAAAGTACTTTATTATATACATCTATAACAGAAAGTATAAAGAAAGCCAAATTAAAACCTCAGGACATCAACTTTTTATTTGCAGGAGATTTATTAAATCAGATTATATCATCCACTTTTGCGGCTAGAGATTTAGAAATTCCCTTTATAGGATTATATGGTGCTTGTTCTACAATGACAGAATCATTATGTATGGCATCTATTACAATGGACGGAGGATTTGCAAAGAATGTTATAGCAGCTACATCATCCCATTTCTCCGCAGCAGAAAGACAGTTTAGATATCCGTTAGAATTTGGAAATCAGAGGCCGCCTACAGCCCAATGGACAGTGACTGGGTCTGGATCAATGGTGCTTGCTAGAGAAGGTAATTATCCATATATTACTTACGTAACTATTGGCAAAGTCAAAGATTATGGTATAAAGGATGCAAATAATATGGGAGCAGCTATGGCACCAGCAGCAGTTTCAACTATATATCGGCATTTTAAGGACACAGGGAGAACTCCGCAAGACTATGATTTAATAGCTACAGGAGATTTAGGGAAAATAGGTAGAGAAATTACCCAAAAGCTTTTAAAAGAATATGGGTATGATATGTATTCTAATTATATAGATTGCGGAGAAGAGATATTTGATAATGAAAGACAAAAGACTGATTCTGGTGGAAGTGGATGTGGATGCTCAGCAGTAGTAGCTAGTGGATATATATATAAAAACATGCGTAAAGGAAAATTTAAGAGGGTGCTATTGGTTTCAACAGGAGCTCTGTTAAGCACGACGTCTTCACTTCAAGGTGAGAGTATACCAGGTATTGCTCATGCCGTATCTATAGAATATGGTACTGGAGGAGATAAAGCATGAATATGGATTATGTAAATGCATTTGTAGTTGGAGGGATAATATGCGTAATTGCACAAATACTTATGGATACTACAAAACTTACTCCAGCGAGAATACTTGTTAGCTTTGTAACTATAGGAGTAATACTTGGAGCTTTAAATGTTTATGATATTATAGTTAAATACGGCAAAGCAGGTGCAACAGTGCCTCTGCCTGGATTTGGGTATTCGTTAGCTAAGGCTACAATAAAAGAAGTTAATGAAAAAGGATTGATAGGGGCATTCACGGGAGGAATAAAAGGAGCAGCAGGAGGGATAAGTGCAGCTATAATATTTGGATATATAATGGCACTATTATTTAATCCAAAAACAAAGAAATAAAAGATTAAGATGCTATTTAGCATCTTAATCTTTTATTTCTTGCCCTTAGGTTTAATGAAGTTATTAATAATCTTATTAGAATCAGTGTTGTCTGATGGAGTACTATTATCATTGGTACTGCCTTCATTTGTATCAGTGTTAGTATCATCACCAGAATTATTATTTGAATCTGAAGAATTTTCATTTTTATCTATGTTATCTGTATCTGTGTTTTTATCTTTGTCATCTTTTGAATCCGTATCAGTTTCATCAGGTTTTTCGTCAGGAACTCTAATATGATAATCGCATATTTCAGTAGGTACAGTACCTTCTATAAATAGTTCATTACGAATAGTAGTAGAAGGACATGCATCTGTAGGAATTTTTCCTGTAACTGTGCATATAGGAACTTGAACAATTCCAGAAGGCATAGGTATTTCTTTATATGCTAAGTTTTTATGTGCATCTTGCATAATAATTCCCCAAAGCCTTGCAGCATCATTACTGCCTATATATTTTCCAAAAGTATAATTTTCATTAAAACTTCCATGATCATCCTTACCAATCCATACAGCAGCAGAGTAGTAAGGGGTTAAGCCTGTGAACCATAAATCTATGGACATATTAGTTGTACCTGTTTTACCATGTGCCATAGGACTAAAGTTTGCAGCAGTACCTGTACCGCCTACTCCAGAAACAGGGCCTCTTAAAAGATCATACATAATATAGGCTGCTTGTGGAGATAAAACTTTAGTAGAATTAAATTTGCTTTCTAATATAGATTTACCTGTTCTATCTAGCACTTTTGTATATATAATAGGATCTACTTTCATACCACCATTTCCAAACACTCCATAAGCTGCAGCCATAGCTAGGGTATTAGTACCACTAACTCCAGGATTACCCCCAAGCTGTCCAAGTGACATAGCTGCCATACTTGCTTCATCTGTATTTTTATCTATTTTAAGTCCAAATTTTCTAGCGTAATCAGCACCAGTACTAAGGCTTAATTCATGCTCAATTCGAACAGAAATAACATTCTTAGATTTAGTTAATGCTTCTCTTAATGTCATAGGTCCCTCATAAATAGCAGGACTATTACTAGGATTATAAGGCTTACCATTATCAGGATAAAATCTTCCTATTTCTGCAGGAACTGGAGCATCGTCATATATCTTAGCAGCGGTTGCAAGTTTTGAGTCTATAGCGGGGCCATATACACTTATTGGCTTTATACTTGATCCTGCAGCTCTATAAAATTGTGTAGCTCTATTAAAGGAAAGAGGAGGCTGATTGCCGCGACCGCCAATAATAGATTTAACTTCACCAGTACGATAATTCATAATAACTGCAGAAGCCTGAGGTTGAGCTATTTTATCTATATATTTAGACTTCATGCCAAGTATAGAATCCATATTATCTAGAGTGGTTTGGGTATGTTCTTGCATATCCTTATTCATGGTTGAATATATTTTAAGTCCACCATACATTATCATTCTATTTGCATCATCTTCATCTATATGATATTGAGCCATAAGATCTTGTTTTACTCTTCTTATTACTTCTCTAGAAAACCATTCATACTTAAGACTATTACTTTGTCTAGTAAAGTTAAAAGTTAGTTTTTTATTATTTAAATCTGATAATGCTGTACTATATTCAGTTTGAGATATATATCCATTTTCAAGAAGTTTACTTAAAACTGATTTAGTTCTATTTGTATATGAAGAAGTATTTTTTTGTGTTACAACTGCGTTATAAAATACAGATGGACTTTGAGTAAGACCTGCTACGAATGCACACTCTAATAAACTTAATTTGGAAACGCTTTTATTAAAATATTGGAGTGATGCAGCTTCTACACCATAAGCAGGGCCTCCTAGTGGAATAGTATTCATGTAAGCTTCCAAAATTTGATCTTTACTTAATTGCTTTTCTAGCTGTAAAGATAAATAAGCTTCTTGTACTTTTCTTTTTATCTTAACTTCATTACTAAGCATAGTATTTCTTACAAGCTGTTGAGTGATAGTCGAAGCACCATGAAGGCCTCGTTTTCCTGTAAGTTTATTACTTATATTAGTAAGGGTGGAGCCAAATATTCTTCTAATATCTATTCCGCTATGCGTCTTAAATCTCTCATCTTCAATAGCAATAAAGGCATCTTTTAAATCTTGGGGCATATCTTTAAAAGATACTACTTTTCTATTTATATCAGAAATAACAGTATCCATAAATTGTCCACTATCATTATATATTACTGATGGTTCATTTAAACTTAATACTTTATTTACATCAAGTGGCGGGGCTGTCTTTACCATGGCAAGTACTACACCCATAGTTGCTACAGCGCCAAATACAAAAAGTAAAATGAGAGTAACAATGGTAATTTTAAAAACTTTAAAACGGGTGTTCTTTGTTTTCTTCCCCATTTTTGTGTTGCTCATAATTTTCCTCCTGAAATTTTATATTATTAATTCTAACCAACTTTAAAATATTATAACACATAAAAGGATTTTAATAAAATATATATGTTTAGCCATGGTGATATATATACTTAGGATAAAAAATATAATAATAAGGATTATTTAGTAATAAAATTAAAAAACTCGTAATAAGTAAATATAAAGAATGTGTTAATAATACGAGGAAGTGAGAATTATTAAGAGAAGAAAAATTAGTTTTAAGATTAAAGTGTGGATAATTATAATGCTTATAGGTATTATAATAAATGTTTTTATATATGCTTTTGATAAGATAGTTGCTTCTAGGGTGTTAGATGTTGCAAATGTTGAAATGAAAAGAAAAGCAATAGAAACTTTAAACCAGTCTATCATGAATAAATATTTAGAAAGCTTTCAGTATGATGACATAATTAAGATAGAAAAAGATAATTCAGGAAATATAACATTAGTTAAGTCTGATACTTTAAAGTTAAATAAATTGGCTTGCGATGTAGCATTAGAATCTCAACAAAAGCTAAAGGATATGGGTGATGTTGGAATGAAAATTCCTATAGGATATATTACTCAAAATAATGTGATTGCTTATTTTGGGCCAAGTATTACAGTGAAAATGAATCCTATTGGATATATTGAAACTAAATATATATCTGACTTTGAATCTGTAGGGTTTAATCAAACAAGGCATAAAATTTATATCCAAGTAAAGAGTAATATAAGGGTTATAATACCTACCAAAAGTGAGGATGTACAAATTTTAAGTGAAATACCGGTTTGTGAAACCATAATAGTAGGAAAGATACCGGAAAATTTCCTAGGAGGAAGTCTAGAAAATTCAGGATTTAGAATCAGGGGGAATTAAAAAGTTTAATTTATAAATAAAGATATGAGAGTATGATAAAAGGTTCTTAATAAAAGATTGTATTACTAATATTTTTCGACCTATCGGTCTTCGGGCTTATCAACCCTTTGATAAATATTAATTTAAAGGAATTTCGTCAAAACGAAATTCCTTCCTTCAGCAGTGTGGATGAAGACGTTTTTAATGTTAAATTTAGTATAGGTTCTGCATTGTAGAAAGTATTGAACAAGCAATTAGAAGCTCTTTATCTATCAATTTAAAGCACCGTAAAGAACTTTCTAATGTCTGAGCTACAGCCAGTTTAGAAAGGTTAGGTGATTTTAATTAATAGATATTAGAGCTTCTTTGCGCAGTGAACGCTTTCTTAAATGCAGAACCCATACCCAAGATGGAACATTAAAAACGTCGTAATATTTGTATAATATGTATTAGTTCTCTTCCCAATTAAATATGTATGGAACATTTCTGTAGTAATCTCCATAATTAAGTCCATATCCTACAACAAATACGTCTGGGATTTGGAAACAACAATAATTAGGAGTAATATCTACTTTTCTTCTCTCTGGTTTATCTAAAAGTACGCAACAGTTAACAGAAGAGGCACCTAAGGATTTAACATGATTAACTACAAAATCCATAGTAATTCCTGTATCAACTATATCGTCTACAATTAAAACATCAAAGCCTTCGATATTGTCTGGAATATCGTTAACAATTCGTACACTTCCTGTAGAAACTTCAGAATGACCATAGCTTGAAGTAGTCATAAATCCTATTTTTGTAGGAACAGTAATATGTCTTACTAAATCCGCAGCAAAGATAAAGCTTCCTCTTAATAGAGATAAAACATATAAATTTTTGCCTTCATATTCTTTAGAAATTCTAGAACCTAATTCTGCAACTTTTTTTTCGATTTCTTCTTTAGATATTAATATATTTTCTTTTTTTCCTTCCATAAGTGCCCTCCAAATATACATAATTATATGTTATTTACAATATTGCTATTATAGTATAAAATAATATGAAAGTTGTCAAGGTATAGTAATTTTTATGGGAGTGATTTAAATGATAAATGGGAATATAGAAGGTATAAAAGACAGTACATTAAAAAGGTTAGAAGCTATATATGATTTGAAGATTCCGAAAGATGAAGTGTTTACGGAAGAATTAATTAATATAATTGTAGGTGTCACATTAGATGTTAATAGAGAGGTAAGTGTGGCTATAAGCAGGAAAGGAATGATTGAGGGAGTTGCAATTGGTGACAGTACTTCTGTAGAAATGCCTATGATAGATATAAAGGAAAGAAAACTATCAGGAGTAAGAATTATTCATACTCACCCAAATGGTAATTCTCATTTATCTGCTTTAGATATATCAGCCTTAATAAAGTTGAAATTAGACTGTATTGCAGCAGTTGGAGTGGATGAAAATGATATTACAGATATAACACTTGGATTTTGCAATGTAAAGGATAACATGCTTGTAGCAGAAACTACGAAGAAACTTATCTTAGAAGAAGCTATAAATTATCCTATATTGGATAAAGTTAGATATATTGAAGAGTTAATTAAAACCACTTCTGTAGAAGAAGAAACTGGTGAAAAGGCAATACTTGTAGGAGTAGAAAGTGAAGAAAGTTTAGATGAATTAGAGGAACTAGCAAGAGCTTGTGAGGTAGAAGTAGTAGATAAAATGCTTCAAAATAGATATAAAATAGATACGGCTTATTATGTCGGAAGTGGTAAGGTAGAAGAAATTGCTCTCTTAAGGCAAGCTAAAAGGGCGAATGTAGTTATATTTGATGATGAACTTACAGCATCTCAAGTAAGGAATTTAGAGGATATAATAGGAGTTAAAGTTATTGATAGAACTACATTAATACTTGAAATATTTGCAAAACGAGCTAAGAGTAGAGAAGGGAAAATACAAGTAGAGCTAGCTCAGCTTAAATACAGACTTCCAAGACTTTCAGGGCTTGGAACGGTGCTTTCAAGAACAGGCGGAGGAATAGGAACAAAAGGACCTGGGGAAAAGAAACTTGAAACAGATAAAAGGCATATAAAAGAAAGAATATATGACTTGAAAAGTGAATTAGAAAAGACAAAACAAACAAGAATGACTCAAAGAGAAAGTAGAAGTGAAATTCCTAAAGTATCCTTAGTTGGATATACAAATGCAGGAAAGTCAACTTTAAGGAATACTTTATGCACTATAGCTGCAAAGGAAACTATTAAAAAAGAAAGCGTTTTGGAAGCAGATATGCTTTTTGCTACATTGGATACTACAACTCGTGCAATAGTTCTCCCGGATAACAGAACTATCACACTAACAGATACAGTAGGCTTTATAAGAAAGCTGCCTCATGATTTGGTAGAGGCATTTAAGTCAACATTAGAAGAGGTTATATATTCAGATTTATTACTTCATGTAGTAGATGTATCTCAAGAAAATTATTTAGAGCAAATTGAAGCGGTAAATAAGGTTTTAGAAGAATTGGCAGCTATTGATAAGCCTTATGTTTATGTTTTAAATAAAATTGATAAACTTAGTGAAGAAAAGCTTGAGGAAATAAATGAATTATTTAAGGATAAAATGAATATTAAAATTTCAGCAAGGCATAATATAAATCTAGAGGAACTTTTAAATCTTATAGGCTCAAAACTTCCAAATAAGCTTAGAAAAGCAGAATATTTAATTCCTTATGATAAACAATCTATGGTAGCTTATTTGCATAGAAATTCTAATGTTATATCTGAGGAATATAGGGAAGATGGAACTTATATATGTGCAGAAGTAAGTGAAATGGTATATAACACTTGTGAAGAGTATATGACTAAATAACATATTATTTATTAAAAGTACGAAAATAAATAATTGGTGTTCGTAAAAGAAAATAAGTTATTAACAAATAATAAATATCATATGATAAATATTGATAATTAAAGTTTTGTGTAGTAAAATAAAGGAAAGAAAATTTTACATGAAGCCTTAAGGAGGATTTAATTATGGATAAATACGTTTGTGTGGTATGTGGATATGTTTATGACCCAGCAGAAGGAGACCCAGATAATGGGGTAGCTCCAGGAACATCATTTGCTCAAATCCCAGATAGTTGGGTATGCCCACTTTGTGGAGTAGGTAAAGATCAATTTGAAAAAGAAGCTTAATAAATAAAAATTAAAAGGTCACATCAAAATGAATTGATGTGACCTTTTAATTTTAATCAGCAGTAACTAATCTTTAATATAGATAATAATTATAATTTCATAAACTAGAGAATGGAAATTAGAGATTATAAAAGAAGTATGTTCTATCTTTTTTAGTATTGATTATTATGCAACTTTGAGATATTATATTTGCAAGAGGGTTTCATTATAAATTTCAATTTTGTAAAATAAAATAATGTAAATGTATTCATAAATCGGATTAAACATTAGCTTTTTTGATTTAAAGGTTAATTATAAGTGAAGTTTTTATATAATTATTAATTCATATACATAACAAAATGGGAAAAATATGAAGTTGATATTCACGAAAATTTATAATTATACATAAAGTATTAATGCAAAAGGAGTTGTTTAAGGGTGGTAAAAAAGTTTAAAAGAGTTTTAGTTGCTAACAGAGGAGAAATTGCCATAAGAATATTTAGAGCATGCCATGAATTAGGCATTAGAACAGTGGCTATATATTCAAATGAAGATAAATGTGCTTTGTTTAGAACAAAGGCAGATGAATCTTATTTAATAGGTAAAAATAAGGGACCAGTAGAAGCGTATTTGAATATAGATGAAATAGTTGAATTGGCGCTTAAAAAAGGTGTAGATGCAATTCATCCTGGATATGGATTTTTATCTGAAAATCCTGAATTTGCACGTAAATGTATTGAAGCGGGAATAGAATTTATAGGACCTACTCCAGATATAATGGAGAGATTAGGAGATAAAATAAATTCTAAGATAGTTGCAAAAGAGGTAAAAGTTCCTACAATTCCAGGAGTAGAGAGAGCTATCGCATCAGAAGAAGAAGCTTTAAATATAGCAGAGGAATGTGGCTATCCTGTCATGATTAAAGCTGCGGCTGGCGGCGGCGGCAGAGGTATGAGAATAGCTAAAAGCAAAGAAGAGCTTGTAAAAACTTTTAAAAATGCTAAGGATGAAGCAAAAAAAGCATTTGGAATTGATGATTTATTTATAGAAAAATATATAGAAGGACCTAAGCATATTGAAGTTCAAATACTTGGAGATAAATATGGAAATATAGTTCACTTATATGAAAGGGACTGCTCTGTTCAAAGAAGGCATCAAAAGGTAGTAGAGTTTGCACCAGCTTTCTCATTAAGTAAAGAAAAAAGAGAAGAAATATGTAATGATGCACTTAAAATTGCTAAGCATGTGGGTTATAGAAATGCAGGAACAGTAGAATTTTTGGTGGACATTCATGGAAATCATTATTTTATTGAGGTGAATCCTAGAGTACAGGTTGAGCATACAGTTACTGAAATGATCACAGGGATAGATATTGTGCAAAGTCAAATACTTGTGGCCCAAGGATATAAATTGGATTCTAAAGAAATTAATATAAAATCTCAAAGTGACGTAGAAGCAAGAGGATATGCTATACAATGTAGAATTACCACAGAAGATCCTGCTAACAATTTTGCTCCAGACACAGGAAGAATAGACATATATAGAAGTGGTTCTGGTTTCGGCATTAGACTAGATGGAGGAAATGGATTTACAGGTTCCGTAATAAGCCCTTATTATGACAGTTTACTTGTAAAAACAACTGCTTGGTCAAGGGATTTTAAAGATGCAGCAAGAAAAGCCATAAGATCTATAAGAGAGCTTACAGTTTCAGGAGTAAAAACTAACGTAGGATTTTTAATAAATGTGCTTAATCATGATACATTTCTTGATGGAAAATGTACTACTAGTTTTATAGCTGATAATCAGGAACTTTTAGAAATAAAACCTAAAGCAGATAAAGAATTAAGAGTGCTAACATATATAGGTGAAAAAGTAGTAAATGAAACTCATGGAAATAAACCAAGTTTTGATGTACCTCATGTACCTAAGTATAATCATGAAGATAAATTAAGAGGAACAAAACAAATACTAGATGAAAAGGGTGCTAAAGGAGTAGTTGATTTTATTAAGTCCCAGAAGAAGCTTCTTATAACAGATTCTACAATGAGAGATGCGCATCAATCTTTAATGGCTACAAGAATGAGAAGTAAGGACATGATAAAAATTGCTAAGGCGGAAGCAAATTTAGCAAGTGACCTTTTCTCTATAGAAATGTGGGGAGGAGCAACCTTCGATGTAGCGTATAGATATTTAAAGGAAAATCCTTGGGAAAGACTTGAAGAACTAAGAAAAAGAATTCCCAATGTATTGCTTCAAATGCTTATAAGAGGATCAAATGCAGTAGGATATAAAAACTATCCTGATAATGTAATAAGAAAATTTATAAAGGAATCTGCTGATAGAGGAATAGATGTATTTAGAATATTTGACTCATTAAATTGGCTTAAAGGCATGGAAGTTGCAATAGATGAAGTACTTAAAACTGGTAAAATAGCAGAAGCTTGTATATGCTATACAGGAGATATATTAGATGAAAAAAGAGATAAATATTCACTAAAATATTATGTTGATATGGCAAAGGAAATAGAAAAATCAGGAGCACATATCTTAGGAATTAAAGATATGTCAGCTTTATTAAAGCCTTATGCAGCATCAAAGCTTATAAAAGCATTAAAGAATGAAATTTCGATTCCTATACATCTTCATACTCATGATACGACAGGGAACGGAGTAGCTACAATACTTATGGCTGCTGAAGCAGGAGTTGATATTGTAGATAGTGCTTTTAGCAGTATGTCAGGACTTACTAGTCAACCTTCTATGAACTCTATAGTAGCTGCACTTAAGAATACAGAAAGAGATACACTACTTAATATAGACAATCTACAAAAGGTATCTGATTACTGGAGTGCTGTAAGACCTGTATACGCAGGATTTGAGACAGGATTAAAGGTGGCTTCTGCGGAAATTTATAAATATGAAATTCCAGGAGGACAATATTCAAATTTAAAGCCTCAAATTGAAAGTTTTGGATTAGGTCATAGATTTAATGAAGTAAAAGAGATGTATAAAAAGGTAAATGATATGGTAGGAGACATAGTTAAAGTAACTCCTTCATCTAAAATGGTAGGAGATTTGGCTATATTCATGGTTAAAAATGATTTGAATCCAGAAAACATATATGAAAAGGGTCATAATATGGCATTTCCAGATTCTACAGTTTCATATTTCAAAGGGATGATGGGGCAGCCTAGCGGCGGATTTCCTGAAAAATTACAAAAGCTTGTATTGAAGGGAGAAGAACCTATAACAGTTCGTCCAGGTGAATTACTTCCTCCAGAAGATTTTGATAGTATAAAAAATCACTTAGAAACTACGTACAATATAAAAGTTGATGATAAGGATGCTTTAAGTTATGCTCTTTATCCAGATGTATTTGATGAATATATTAAATATAAAAAGGAATATGGTGATTTAAGCCACATGGGAAGTGATGTGTTCTTCCATGGATTGTATGAAGGGGAAACTAGTGAAATAGAGATTGCAGAGGGTAAGACATTAATAGTAAAATTACTTCAAATCGGAAAACTTAACAAAGGAAAGAGAAGTTTAGTATTCGAAGTAAATGGAAATAGAAGAGAAATAGAAATAGTAGATAAAGCAAACCATATGAAAAATTTAACTGAAGATACAGAAATACTCATGGCAGACGCAGAGGATTTATATGAAATTGGAGCAAGTATACCTGGAAATATGTATAAGATATTAGTTAAAGAAGGAGATATAGTACAAGAAGGGGATAGTATAGCAATAATTGAAGCTATGAAGATGGAAACCAATGTAGTATCTTCTGTAGATGGAAAAGTAGAAAAGATATATGTAAAAGAAGGAGAGCAGGTCAAAACTGGCCAGCTGGTTGTTAAGTTAAACAATCAATAAGAAAGTATTAGGTAAAATAAAGGGAAGTTTGAGAAAACAAACTTCCTTTTTAATATACTAAAGATAGCTTTGGGTGAATTTTTATTTAAAATATAGAAGCAATTAACTAAAGTATAAATTTTACGTATAAATATAAGCTAAAAAAGGTAAAGTAATATATGGTAAAAAGTCTCAAGGAGGAATTTTAAATGAGTAAGGTTTGTCCAGTGTGCAATGAAATAAGAGATATAAGGACTATATGTGGTAACTGTGGGGGAAGCTGCGTAGATAAGGGGAGAGTACAGGACTATTTTGATGATTATAGTGCAGATATGCCAATACAAGATACAGAAAATTATTGCTTTCATGTATTCCAGTGTGAAAGTTGTAATGAATTAATGCGTAAAAGTGTATTAAAAGTTGATATATAGTATTTTAATTTACTTAATAATATTATATAATTAAGAATAATTTAATTTTTAGTTGTGGATATACCAAAAAGGGGGAAGACGGGTGGAAAAGACAATTTCTCAATACCAAAAGGCATTCAATTGTATGGTAGAAAGATTAAAAAGTAATGAACAAATTCTTGCAGCTATGGTTTTTGGGAGTATGGTTACAGGAGACTTATGGGATAAGTCTGACATAGACATGTTTGTTGTAACTAGCGAAAGAATTAGTGATATAAAAAATATATACATGGAAGAAATGGAAATACCAGTACATGTAAAATTCATGAGCAAAAGTAAATTCTTAAAGCTTCATACAATGGATCTAAAGGGAGGCTTTATGCATAGAATTTTTGCTTCGTCTAGATTAATATTTTCAAAAGATCAAGATATAACGGGCTATTATGACAAAGGTAGATTTTATCCGGATCTAGATAGAGAAAGATGGAATATGGTTTATTTTGGAAAGTTATTAAAATGCATTGATGTTTGTAGGAAGTATTTACATAATGATGGTGTATATACTGCGTATACATCAGCTATGAAATGCTCTGAAGAATTTGCAAAACTATATGTAAATTTATTAGGATATATGATAAGTAAAGATGCTACTATAATGGCTATGGATTTAAATGATGCTTTTAAAGAAAGAGTAGATGAGCTTTTCTTTAATAAGGGAGATACAATAAAAGCAATTGAAAATATGTTAGCTTTTATAGAAAAATATGTAGAGGCTAATCTGAAGGATATAAATTCAATATTATTAGAGTATATGCAAAGTAAGGATTCATTTTTAAGCGCAGAAGATATAAAAAAGGATGCCCTTTTTTCAGATTTTGATATAGCTATAGAGGCTGTTTTGGAGAAACTTTCAGAAAAGGAAGTTATAAAGAAAGAAACAAGACCATTTAAAACTAATAATGGCAAAGTGCTGTTTAATGAAATAGTATTCTTTGTATAACATTTAAATTAAAAGCGAACTTGATTTTAAAATTAAGTTCGCTTTTAAAATAAGTAATTGGGGTAAATCTATGAAAAAATATAAAATAAGTTTTAAAGATAATGATACTCCTAAGTATGTTCAAGTAGTTCAGCATATAAAAAAGTTAATAGAGGGAAATATTATAAGAGATGGTGAAAAACTTCCTCCCATTAGAGATATGGCAAGTATGCTTAATGTAAATAGAATTACTGTAGTAAATGCTTATAAGAAGCTAGAAGGTGAAGGATACGCCATTCAAAAAATAGGTAGCGGAACCTATGCCAAAAGGAAAGAAATTGTTTTGAATTTTAGAAGAAAATATGGCGAGGTAATAAGAAAAAGCTTGGATGATAAGTCGCTTAAGTATATAGATTTTACTGGAGAAAGCATATCAAGTGAATTATTTCATATAGATATTTTTAAAAATATAATAGATGAAGTTTTGGAAAGAGATGGAGTAAAAGCTTTAGTGAATCAAGAGGCGCTAGGATATGAAGGACTTAGAAAGATCATTGATGATTTTTTTTGGAATGGAAATGTGGGCAGTGATAATGTTTTAATAGTTTCAGGGGCCCAGCAAGGAATAGATATAGTTTCTAAAGCATTGATTAACGTAAATGATAATATAGTTGTTGAAAAGCCAACTTATGGAGGAGCACTTACGGTATTTAAGTGGCGTAGGGCAAATATATTTGAAGTGCCGATTGAAGAGGATGGAATGAACCTTGACCTGTTAGAAAAACTAGTAAAGAAAAATAAGATAAAATGTGTATATATTATGAGTTATTTTCAAAATCCAACGGGTATAAGCTACAGTTTAGAAAAGAAAAAGAGACTTCTAAATATGGCAGAAATATATGACTTTTATATTATAGAAGATGATTATTTATCAGAACTTATATATAATGATATGGAGTATAAAAGCTTTAAAAGTATGGATATAAATGATAGAGTTATATATATAAAAAGTTTTTCTAAGGTGTTTTTACCAGGTATAAGACTTGGGTATTTAATAAGCCCTAAAGTCTTTAGAGAGAATATACAAAATTCAAAGGTGAGCACAGACATAGCTACATCCAGTTTGATGCAGAGAGTATTGGAGTTATATGTGTGTAATGGCCTTTGGAAAGGATATATAAGTGATCTTAATAAATTTTATAAAGAAAAGTATGAGATTATTGCTAATCAATTAAAAATAAAGCTTTGTAACAAAGCAGAAATTATATATCCAAATGGAGGACTTTATTTTTATATTAAAATCTTAAATGATGATATAGATTGTATAAAGTTATTTTATAAATGTAGAGAAAATGCACTACTTATAACTCCTGGGGTATTATTTTATTTAAATCCTGAAGAAGGAAAAAAATATTTTCGAATGGGATTTTCTCAAGTTAAAGATGAAGATATAGAAAAGGGAATTGATATATTAAATACACTATTATAAAAAGAATAGGGGAATTTTAATTGAGTTTAGGATTTGTAAAGGTAAATTGGGATGATATAGACTCATATTCTAATGAAGAAATAACTTATTTTTTATTTCTAGAAGGAAAGTCTATAAATGCTATATGTAAAATAAGAAACTTAGATAAAAGCATAGTTCAAAAGCATATCGTAGAAGGCAAGATAAAATATAGGCTTCTTGCTAGAAGTAGTAACGAAAAAGAGCTTATCCATAACATAAGCAAGGCAGGAAAGATGGATAAATTGGATATTATAAATTCGTTAGATGAAGATACTAAAAATAGATTAATTCAATATATAAAAAATAATTATGTGGATATGTATTCAAGAGATAAAGAAACTGCTATATGGATTATAGGTGAGCTTAAAGAAACAGGATGCAATGAAATACTTACAAAAGCTTCTGTTCATAAATTTGTAAACGTAAGAAGAATGGCAATATCAGCCATGAGAAAAATAAATGATAAAAGCTTTGAAAGGGCTTTAATCAGGGCACTTGAAGATGAAAATCCCCAGGTACTATTATATGCTATAAAGGGACTTGCAGAAATTAAAAGTGATTTTGCAAAGGGAAAAATCTTAGATATTTTACAAAAGACTGACAAGGAATATTTAAAAAAGGCTTGTGAAGTTTTCTTAAGTGAAAAAGATAATTCTGAGCAAGAATAAAGAGCATAAGAGGTGATTATATGGGTTACTTTACCATAAAAAATGAAGTTAGTAGTGAATTTGAAGAAAAGAAATCTATATTTATAGGACATGCCAAAAGGGTGTATACTGATGAAGAAGCAAGAGCCTTTGTGGATAAAATAAAAGAAGAATATAAAGATGCAACTCACAATGTTTATGCCTATATTATAGGAGAAAATATGGGCATTCAAAGATACAGCGATGATGGGGAACCTCAAGGTACTGCAGGCGTACCTGTACTTGATGTTATAAAAAAGAATAATGTTACAGATGTAGCGGTAGTTGTTACAAGATACTTTGGAGGAATATTACTTGGCAAGGGAGGCTTAGTAAGAGCCTACAGTAAAGGTGCTGCAGAGGCTTTAAAAGAAGGAGAAATAGTAGAAAAGGTTATAGGGTGCGCTCTACATATAACAATAGAATATGAGCTTTCGGGGAAAGTTCAATATACCTGTGCACAAAACATGTGGCACATAGAAGATACTGAGTATACAGATAAGGTAAAGATCATTATTTTATGTACCTTAGAAGATGCAGAAGTTATAAAAAAAGAAATAACACAAATTACATCTGGAAAATGCGAATTTAGTGAAGTAAATAAAAAGTATTATTTTAGATTAAACAATAGACTTATTGAAGAAGTTTAAGTAAGTTATTAATGTGAGCTTTGAATCATAAAATTCATCTAAATTTGAGTTTATATTATAAAATATGATATAATATTTGAGGTGTTTTTATAAAGATTAGTGATGGTTTAGCAGAATATTGATTTATTATTATGTTGTCCTAAACTATTACTTAGGAATTTTTAAATTTTTTAATTTTATGAGGAGGAAGGTACTATGTCAGGACATTCTAAGTGGCATAATATACAAGCTAAAAAAGGTAAAACAGATGCAAAAAGAGGTAAAATATTTACAAAGATAGGAAAGGAACTTGCGATAGCTTCTAAAAATGGCGGTTCTAATCCTGACACTAACTCTAAATTAAGAGATGTTATAGCAAAAGCTAAGTCAAATAACATGCCTCAAGATACTATTACAAGAGCAATTAAAAAAGGTGCAGGGGAAATGGAAGGAGTAAACTATGAAGAAATAGTTTATGAAGGATATGGCCCTTCAGGAGTTGCTGTAATAGTAAAGGCTTTAACTGATAATAAAAATAGAACTGCAGGGAATGTAAGACCAGCATTTTCAAAATATGGCGGAAACCTTGGAGCAACTGGCTGTGTAGGTTGGATGTTCCAAAGTAAAGGACAGATAGTTATAGAGAAGAAAGAAGATATGGATGAAGATGAAATGATGATGGTAGCCCTAGAAGCTGGAGCTCAAGATGTAGAAATTTCAGATGAAGTATTTGAAGTTATCACAACTCCAGAAGACTTCTCAGCTGTAAGGGAAGAACTTGAAAGAGCAGGATTTGAATTCTTATCAGCAGATATAACTATGATTCCTGACACAACAGTTAGTCTTTCAATGGAAGACTCAGAACTGTTCCAAAAGCTTGTAGATAAACTTGAAGATGATGACGATGTTCAAGATGTTTACCACAATGCTGAGTTCCCTGAAGAATTTGAGGGGTAATTAAGTATTTGAGATGATATACATAAAATCACTCTTTGAGTTGTATGAAAACAACTAAAGGAGTGGTTTTTTATTTGCAAATTATTTTAATGACTTTAATAATTTATAAATATTATCTATATCTTCATTACTAAGATTATCAAAATCATCAAGACTTCTTTTTATACTTTCTATGGTATTTTCTTTTAAGGATTTACTATTAGCTTTTTTATTTATGAAAAATGTTGAAATTGTACCAGTTAACATACCAATGACGCTTATTCCAATTAACATAATTATAGAAGCAAGAACTTTTCCACTACCTGTTTTAGGGGACATATCTCCATATCCCACAGTTGTTACAGTAACGAAACTCCACCAAAGTCCATCTAAAAATGATTTATTCTCTATTATTGAAAAACCTAAAGCTCCAATTATCACTGTAAAAATAGAAATCCAAAGTACATAATTAAAGTTATTAGTTTGCAAAAACTTGTCTGTATTCTTTTTAAATTTTCTCATCAAAATAAGTATTCGGAGCAAACTTGTGAGCTTTGATAGTTTTGTAAGTTTAATCAATTTTATTATTTTAAAGGTTCTTGCAGTTTGAAACAAGTAATTAAAAGGAATTATTGAAATAAGATCTATTATATTGTTTTTAAAAAAATGAAGTTTATTTCTAGATAAAATAAGTCTTGTAAGGTAATCTAATGCAAATACTACTAATATAACAGTATCAATCATATTAAAAACATAAATTTCATAAGACGTTTGTTGTGTGAAGTAACTTAATGCAACAATAATAACTGCCATTATAGTTAAAATTGTCATAGTCACTTCGTAAAGTAAGATAGTGCTTTTATTTTTCAGTTTATTAATTATTTTCATAGAATAATTCATGTTCTTTCACCCTTTTAAGCATAAAATAAATTATAAGTTAAAATTGCTTGTTTTCATAATAATATTATATATTGTAGTAAAGAGTATAGAAATAAATTTTTTCTAATATTGAATAAAATATTAATGTATGGTCCATAATAATCCCTAGGAGGGATAATATGGAAAAAAAGTATTCGAAAAGTATGTATGTAATTTTAGCAATTATGCTGGGTATAGCAATTTTTAGTATAAGCTATTATATAACTTCAGAAAGATTTAAGAGTAATAAAGACAACTATGGTAATGGAACTGAGGTAAAAAATAATACCTATCAAGAAGATAAGATGGCTTTAAGTAGCGGAGAAAATTATGTGCTTGATTCTAAATGTGAAATTTTATTTTATACTAAGTATAAGAAAAGTGGAGATTTAATTCTTGTAAAAAAAGAAGCTGCAAGTACTTTAGGATTAAAGGATAAGAAGCAAGTTGAAGAAAAATATAAACCGGAAGGATACAAAATCCAAGATGGTTCTAAAACTCAAATTAAGCTTCAAAATGAAGTGGAGAAATATGTCCCTAATAAATATGTGTTAGGTATATATGGAGAATATCTTGCTATTTTTAAAACAGATAAAAATGGTGACATGCATATTGAAAATGAAAAGGAAGATATTACAGAAAAAAAAATAGAGAACTTGAAGGAACAGGATATATATTTACTTACTACAGGAAGTAAATATTTTCAATGTGACACTAGAGACGAAGTACTAGCACGCCTTGAGGATTATGAATAATCCTTAAGGTTTTTTTGTTGAATTAAACTTCTTTAAATGATAAAGTATTAAGAGGAAAACTTTGATAAATGAAAGGACGAATACTGTGTACGAGTATATAAAAGGTATTTATAAGGGATTTAATAAAGAATATATAGTAGTAGAAAATAACGGAATGGGATATAAAGTACATACATCTGGAAATACCCTAGCAGATATGCCTAAAGTAAATGAGGACGTAGAAGTTTATATTCAGCAAATTGTAAGAGAAGATTTTATAGGATTATATGGATTTTCAACTCAAGATGAAAGAGATATGTTTAATTTACTTTTAAGCATAAATGGAGTGGGTGCAAAGGCTTCATTATCTATATTATCTATAAGTAATATAAATAGTTTAAAGTATGCAATATTTACTGGAGACGAAAAGATTCTTATAAAGGCTCCAGGTGTTGGTAAAAAAACTGCTCAAAGAATTATATTAGAATTAAAGGATAAGATAAAGTTGAATGAGTTTATAGAAAATGAAGATGAAGAAAATATTCAAGGAATATCTAATAGCTTAGATGAAGCATTGGAAGCTTTAGTTTCATTAGGATATTCCGACAAGGAAGCAGCTAAGGCATTAAAAATGGTAAATGAGAAAGATTCCATAGAAAATATAATAAAGCAGTGTTTAAAGTTTTTAATGAATTAAAGGGGGTAATGGTTTATGGAAAACAGATTTGTTACCGCTGAAACTCTCAATGAAGATAATGATACAGAATATAGTTTAAGACCTCAAAGACTTAAAGAATATATAGGTCAACGTAAGGTAAAAGAGAAACTAGATATTTTTATAAAAGCTGCAAGGATGAGAGAAGAGGCATTGGACCATGTATTGTTATATGGGCCTCCTGGACTTGGTAAGACAACACTTGCTAATATAATAGCTAAAGAAATGACTGGAAATCTGAAGGTGACTTCAGGTCCGGCAATTGAAAGAGCAGGAGATTTAGCAGCAATTCTTACAAGTCTTAATGATTATGATGTGCTTTTTATAGATGAAATTCATAGGCTAAATAGGTCTGTAGAGGAGATACTTTATCCTGCTATGGAAGACTATGCTTTAGATATAGTAATAGGAAAGGGAGCGGCAGCTAAATCAATAAGACTGGACCTTCCTAAGTTCACATTAATAGGTGCTACAACTAGAATAGGACTTTTAACAGCTCCTTTAAGAGATAGGTTTGGAGTGTTATGTCCTATGGAATTTTATGAAGAAGAAGAATTGAAAGAAATAATAGTAAGATCTTCTAGTATATTAAATGCTGAAATAGAAGAGGATGCTGCTTGTGAATTAGCTCGCTCATCTAGGGGAACTCCGAGAATTGCAAATAGGATACTAAAAAGAGTAAGAGATTACTCAGAGGTAAAGGGAAATGGAATTATAAATGCTCAAATAGCAAGAGATGCTCTTGATTTATTAGAAATAGATAGAGAAGGATTTGATAGTGTAGATAAAAGAATACTTTTGTCTATAATTGATAATTTTGGCGGAGGACCTGTAGGAATAGAAACACTAGCGTACTTTATAGGAGAGGAATTGGGTACTATAGAAGATGTATATGAGCCATATTTATTGCAAAAAGGATTCATATTAAGGACTCCAAGAGGAAGAGTTGCAACTGATAAGGCATATGCACATTTAAAAAGAAGAAGAGGAAAAAGTAAGAAGATAGAGCAGGTTGGCATTGATTTAAAAGATTGATAATTTTACTAAAGGAGAGGTAACATGCAAGTAAAGGATTTTGATTATTATTTACCAGAGGAGCTTATTGCACAGCATCCTACAGCAAAAAGAGATGAAGCAAGGCTTATGATTTTAGATAAAGCTACAGGAGAATTGGAACATAAAGTTTTTAAAGATATAATAGATTACTTGAAACCAGGAGATTGTTTGGTTTTAAATGATACAAGAGTTTTACCTGCAAGACTTATAGGAGAAAAGGAAGAGACTCATGGAAAGATTGAGTTTTTACTTTTAAAAAGGACTGATAAGGATACTTGGGAAACTTTAGTTAAACCAGGTAAAAGAGCAAAAATAGGAAGTAAATTTGTGTTTGGTAATGGAGAACTTAACGCTGAAGTAATAGGGCTTGGAGAAGAGGGAAGTAGAATTGTAAGGTTTCAATATGAAGGTATTTTTGAAGAAGTTTTAGATAGACTAGGACAAATGCCACTTCCTCCATACATAACGGAAACATTAGAAGATAAGGAAATGTATCAAACAGTTTATTCAAAAGAGCAAGGCTCAGCGGCAGCGCCTACAGCAGGACTTCATTTTACAGAAGAGCTTTTAGAAGATATAAAAAATAAAGGGATAAAACTTGCTTTCTTAACTCTTCATGTAGGACTTGGAACTTTTAGACCTGTAAAGGTAGATGAGATCGAAAATCATACTATGCATTCAGAATACTATAGTATGACTAAAGAAACTGCAGAGATAATAAATTCTACAAAAGAAGCAGGTGGAAGAGTTATAGCAGTAGGTACAACATCTAATAGAACATTAGAAACCATAGCAGATGCATATGGCAGAGTTAAAGAACAATCAGGATGGACAGATATATTTATCTATCCAGGATATAAGTTTAAAGTGGTAGATGCATTAATAACTAATTTTCACTTACCGCAGTCGACTCTTTTAATGCTCATAAGTGCTTTAGCAGGAAGAGATAAGATTATGAATGCATATGAAACTGCAGTAAAGGAAAAATATAGATTTTTTAGCTTTGGAGATGCAATGTTTATCAAGTGATTCTTATAAAATAGTTAGTAGAAAGATTAGAAATTTTATATTTATTGTTTTAAAATTGATGACTAAGAAGGAGTGTACATATGTATAAACTTTTAAAAAAAGACGGCAATGCAAGAAGAGGAGAGTTTACGACACCTCATGGAGTGGTTCAAACTCCAGTATTTATGAATGTTGGAACCTTAGGGGTTATAAAGGGAGCAGTCTCTTCTATGGACTTGAAGGAAATAGGATGTCAAGTAGAGCTTTCAAATACTTATCATTTACATTTAAGACCAGGAGATAATGTTATAAAAAAATTAGGTGGTTTACATAAATTTATGAATTGGGATAGACCAATTCTTACAGATTCAGGTGGATTTCAAGTGTTTTCTCTTGCTGGTATAAGAAAAATACAAGAAGAAGGAGTTTACTTTAACTCTCATATAGATGGAAGAAGAATCTTTATGGGTCCTGAAGAGAGTATGCAAATACAGAGTAACATTGCATCAACTATTGCTATGGCTTTTGATGAGTGTATACCAAATCCTTCTACAAGGGAATATGTAGAGAACTCTGTAGCCAGAACAACAAGATGGTTAGAGAGATGTGTAAAGGAAATGGATAGATTAAATACACTTCCTGATACAATAAATAAAGAACAAATGCTCTTTGGTATAAATCAAGGAGGAACTTATGAGGATATTAGAATAGCACATGCTAAAGAAATTGTTAAGATGGATTTAGATGGGTATGCAATAGGAGGCCTTGCTGTAGGAGAAACACATGAGGAAATGTATAGAGTTATAGATGCTGTAGCGCCTCACCTTCCAGAGGATAAACCAATATATCTTATGGGAGTTGGGCTTCCAAGCAATATTTTAGAAGCTGTTGATAGAGGGGTAGATTTCTTTGACTGTGTACTTCCAGCTAGAAATGGAAGACACGGTCATGTATTTACTAAGGAAGGTAAAATAAATTTAATTAATGCTAAATTTGAATTAGATGATAGACCTATTGATGAGGGATGTCAGTGCCCAGCTTGCAGAGATTATTCAAGAGCTTATATAAGGCACTTATTTAAAGCTAAGGAAATGCTTGCTATGAGATTATGTGTACTCCATAATTTGCATTTTTATAATAATCTTATGCAAGAAATTAGAGATGCTATTGATGCAGGTAATTTTAAAGAGTATAAAGAAAGAAAATTAGCTGAGTGGGGCGGAAGAGCTTAAAATCAAAAGAAAACTACTTTACAAATTTTTCTAAAAATTATAAACTATACTTAGGGGGAGGTGAGTATATGGCAGCGGTACAACAAGGGGGAAGCTTAGTAGGATTATTACTACCTTTTATTTTAATGTTAGTATTCTTTTATATAATAGTATACATACCAGAAAATAAGAGGAAGAAAAAGTATAAGTCAATGCTTGATACTTTAAAAGTAAATGATGAAATCATCACTAAGGGCGGTATTTTAGGAAAAGTTATAAGCATACATGACACGTCAATAGTGTTAGAAACAGGACCTAGTAGAGCACGTATTAAGCTCGACAAAAATGGAATATTATCAGTTTTAAACAATTCAACTGTTTCTGACAAAGAAGCTAAAAAGGAAGATAAGAAAATAGAAGCTAGCAAAGAAGAAATAGCCAATGATTCAATAAATGAAAATACAGTTGAGTTTAAAGAAAATTAAAAATTAATCATAAAACACCTCCATTTAACATAGATAGTATTAAGTGGGAGGTGTTTTTATATGGGGAAAAGTACTTTTTTACCAATAGGGGATGGACTTCTTAGAAGTACAATACTTACAGTGGCTTTGATGGTTGTGTATGCTGTAATTATGACATTTTCAGAATTAAGCCCTCAGGCCAATTCATTGTTTTTTTTAGCAACAACTATTCTTAGCATAATGTATGGCACAATTTATTCTGTAAGAAAAATAAATAAAAAGGGATGGCTAATTGGAATTATAGTAGCTGCACTATATATGCTTATAATTTATGTATTATCCATTGTAGCAGGTAATTCACCTATCATAGAAGTTACCAGATTAATTAGATTTTTACTTGCTTTGGGCGTTGGGGCTTTATCTGGTATGCTTGGAATAAATCTATCCTAGTTACTTTATTTTCTTATTATTATATGATATAATCAAACAGAAATATTTTTGGAAATGGAGGATTACGTAATGAAACACATAAAAACTATAAACAAGACAAATATAAAAAATAGCTTGGCAAAGCCAGGTTGCAAAGAATGTGCAAATTCATGCCAATCAGCATGTAAAACTTCTTGTACAGTTGCAAATTTAGCATGCGAAAATTAATATAAAAGCAGTAACGTAAGGTTACTGCTTTAAGTTTAGTTAGGAGGAAAATAAATTGGCTGATATTCATAAGTTTATCCAAGATGGTGAGTATTATATTGTAGACGTTAATTCAGGTGCAGTACACATTGTAGACGAGCTTGTATATGATTTACTGGATGAAGATGGAATAAAAGAAAAAGAAGAACTTTTAGCAGAGTATGCAGAAAAGCACAATAAAGAAGATATAGAGGAAGCTTATGAAGAGTTAAAAGAATTAGTAGAAGAAGGAGTTCTTTACTCAAAGGACTTGTATGAAGATATAGGACTAAAGGCTTATGAAGGAACTTCTTATATAAAAGCTTTATGTTTAAATATAGTACATGATTGCAATTTAAGATGCAAATATTGTTTTGCAGATGAAGGAGAATATAGAGGACATAAGGGTATAATGACCCCAGAAGTTGGAAGAAAAGCAATAGACTTTGTTATTAAAAATGCAGGACCCAGAAAGCATATAGAAGTTGATTTGTTTGGTGGAGAACCTTTAATGGCCTTTGATGCTATAAAAGAAATTGTTGAGTACGCAAAAGCACAGGAAAAAATACATAATAAAACTATAAGATTCACTATGACTACAAATGCTACTTTACTTAATGATGAAATAATGAATTACTTAGATGAAAATATGGGTAACATTGTTTTAAGTATTGACGGAAGAAAAGAAATAAATGATAAAGTAAGAATGAGAGCAGATAAAAGCGGAAGCTATGATGCAATACTGCCAAAAATAAAAGAAATGGTAAATAGAAGATCAAAGGACAAGCAGTACTATGTAAGAGGTACTTTTACACATGAAAATCCAGACTTCTTTGAAGATGTTATGCATCTTGCAAAAGAAGGCTTTGATGAAATATCTATAGAACCTGTGGTACTGCCAGACGACCATGAACTTGCTCTAAAGGCCGAAGATTTGCCTAAAATATTTGAGCAATACGACAAGCTTTATGATGAAATGTTAAAAAGACATAGAGAAGGCAATGCTTTTAAGTTTTATCATTTTAACATAGATCTTCAAGGGGGACCTTGTGTATATAAGAGAATTTCAGGTTGTGGAGCAGGACATGAATATGTAGCTATTACTCCAACGGGAGATATATACCCTTGCCATCAATTTGTAGGAAATGAAGATTTTAAAATGGGAAATATTTTTGACAATACTTTAGACCCAAAAATATCAGATGACTTTAAAAAGGCAAACATTTACTACAAGCCAAAGTGTTTAGAGTGCTGGGCAAGATTTTATTGCAGTGGCGGATGCCAAGCTAATAACTACAACTTTAATAAAGATATGAATGTTCCTTATGAACTAGGCTGTGAAATGCAGAAGAAGAGAATAGAATGTGCAATTGCGTTGAAAGCTAAGATTATGGAACAACAATAGAAATGGTACGACACTTTTAATGCTGGGGGTCGTATAGAATTCTTATCTAGGAATGCGTTCATTTCGCTAAAAAGGGCTAATATTTATAAAATTAAAGTATCTAGGACTCTTAAACTCACTGTAGCTCACACATCAAGAGTCTCTTAACGGTATTTTAAATTCATAAATAAGGCCCTTTTAAAGCTTATTCAATGGCTTCTAGGATGAAAATTCTATACTCTCCAGCATTAAAAATGTCGTAATATCCTTTTTAGTTGACTATTATTTACATTAGCTATATAATTTTTGTATGTGTCGAACGTAAAAAAATAGTATTTAATATAAAATAAACTAAGATTTAGATGAAATTTTAATAACAAAATTAAGCCATAGCAAACTAATTAACAATTGATAAGGCAGTAAAGCAAAGGGGGAGAAAGATGAAAAAGAACAATACAGGAAAAAGTGCACTAATCTTTATTATTTTTGTTCTACTTATAGGTTTTATAGCATATGCAGGATCTTATGGAGTGGAAAATATATTTGGTTCAGGATATAGAATAAAACCTTTTTCACAAGCTATTAAAAGGGGTTTGGATCTTCAAGGTGGTGTATCCCTAGTAGAAGAAATACAGGATGAAAATGTTGATAATGATACTATTGAAAGAACCATAGAACTTTTATCTATGAGAATAAATAAACTTGGAGTAAGCGAAACTGTAGTAGCACGTGAAGGACAAAAGAGAATAAGAATTGAAATTCCAGGGGTATATAATGCTAAAGAAGTTATAGATACCGTTGGAAAAACTGGTGAACTTAAATTTGTAGGACCAGATAAAAAGGTAATACTTACAGGAAAAGATGTAAAAAATGCAGTAGCACAACTTAATCCAGATACTAATCAGCCTATAATTAGTTTTGAGTTAAATGATGAAGGAACTAAAAAGTTTGCAGAGGCTACAAAAAAGTTCATAGGTCAGCCTATAGCAATTTATATGGATGAAGAAATGCTTACCAATCCTACGGTAAATAGTATAATTCCAAATGGAAAAGGTATGATTGAAGGAAGTAAGTCTTTAGAAGAAGCAAAAAGACAGGCTAGTATTATTAAGTCAGGTGCTCTTCCTGTTGTAGTAAAACCTGTTGAGGTTAAAACTGTAGGTGCAACACTTGGAACTAATGCATTACCATTAAGTATTAAGGCTGGTGCAATAGGAATAGGGTTAATATTACTATTTATGCTTTTATATTATAGAATACCTGGACTTATCGCAGATATAGCATTAGTGTTTTATATAGTATTACTTTTAGGTACTTTTGTATCTATAAATGCTACTTTGACACTATCAGGTATAGCAGGCTTCTTATTAACTATAGGTATGGCAGTAGATGCAAATGTACTTATATTTGAGAGAATAAGAGAAGAATTAAGAAATGGTAAGTCAGTGAGATCTGCTGTGCAAGTGGGCTCACATAATGCCCTTTCTTCAATATTAGATTCAAATATAACAACTATTATATCAGGATTAGTTTTATATAATTTAGGTTCAGGTGCAGTAAAAGGCTTTGCTCTCACTTTAATGATAGGTGTAGTTCTTAGTATGTTTACAGCTATTATAGTAACTAACTATCTTTTAAAACTTGCTGTAGATATGGGACTCTTAAAGAATTTATCAGCTTTTGGTGTGAAAAGGAGGGTGGAATAGCATGAAATCTTTTAAAATTATGGAGAAAACTAAAATATGGTTTGCAATTTCTTTGGTGATAATTATAACAGGTTTAGTATTCTTTATAAAAGATGGACTAAATTATGGTATTGATTTCCGAGGTGGAACATTAGTTCAAATAAATATGAAGCAAGATTTTAATAAACAAGATGTAGAGAAAATAATTGCTAAGTATGCAAATGATTATACAACCAATACTGCTGTAAATGAAAAGAATGAGGTCCAATTAGAAATAAGAAGTAATTCTTTAGAAGAAGGCGAAATACAACCTTTATTTAAAGAAGTAAAGGATAAATATAAGTTAGCAGATAAAGACTTGATTTCTCAGCAGACAATAGGACCTGCTGTAGGGCAGGAGTTAAGACAAAAGGCAATACTTGCCTTTGTGTTAGCGAACGTAGCAATACTTATTTATGTAGCAATAAGATTTGAATTTAAATTTGGAGCAGCTGCAATACTTGCTATAATACATGATATATTAATAACAGTATCTGTTTATTCAATATTTCAGATTCCGATAAATTCAAGTTTTATAGCTGCAATACTTACTATAGCAGGGTATTCAATCAATGATACAATTGTTATTTTTGATAGAATAAGAGAAAATGTTAAGAAAATGAGAAGAATTGATAGTAAAGAAATTGCTAATATAAGCATAACTCAAACTATGTCAAGATCTGTAAATACAACATTGACAACATTAATTACTATAGTGGCAGTATATATATTCGTTCCATCGATAAGAGAATTTACATTCCCGTTAACAATAGGAATTGCTTGTGGAGCATATTCTTCGATATTTATTGCAAGTCCAATATGGGTTCTACTTAAGAATAGAAAGATAAAAGAAGCTTAAAATAGGTACTAAGGATTAGGTGCTAGGTAAGAGGTACTAGGATAAAAGAAATTTTGCGATAGTAGAGTTTTCTTTTACTCTAGTTTCTTAACCCTAGCACCTATTTTAATGGCTAATAAAAGTTATTTGTAAAAAATCCTCGAAAATGTTTGTAAAATCTCATATTTTAAATTATAATATATATTGCTTTTTACTTTTTTGGAGGATATTATTATGGAGAAAAAGATTTGCAATATTGGACTACAGAACCTTTCCTCCTTACATAACCCATTTTTATTAAAGGGCATGGGGGAGGCCTTAAGAAGAATAGTTAAAGCTGTTAACGAAAGAGAAAAAATAGTTATATATGGTTGTTATGATTTGGATGGTGTAACAGCTGTGTCTGTGCTTTTTTTGGTATTAAAATACCTAAATGCTGATGTAGAGTACTTTATATCAGAGGGTAGTGATGGAAGTTTTGATATAGATACAAATACCATTGGAAATCATATAAAATTTTTAGGAGCAAATCTTCTTATAACTGCTGGATGTGGTATAAACTCTTATAATCAAGTAGAGTTATGTAAAAGCCTGGGTATAGATGTAATAATTACTGATAGTCACCATGTTAGCAATATTATTCCTAAAACCATAGTAATAAATCCAAATCAGATAGATTGTAATTATCCTTTTAAGGAGCTTTCAAGTGCAGCAGTAGCATATAAATTGGTACAGGCAATTTCATCGTATTATCAAATGAAGAGTGTAAGTAAATATTTAGATTTAGTTATGCTTGGATCTATAGCTCGTAATGTTCCTTATGTAGGTGAAAATAAAATTATTATAGATGAGGGAATTTATCACATGAATTATACAAATAATTATGGATTAAAAGCTCTCATGAATTTGAATAAAATGAAATATGTAAATATAAATAATTCCTATAGTCTTGCAAATAGTCTTATGCCATTTTGGAATAGTTCAAGGGGACTTGACAATGCACGGATAGCAGTAGAATTATTTACTACAAGCAATAGTGATCGTGCTTTGCAAATTGCTAAGTACTTAAAAAATGAAACATCTCAGTAGCCCGAGATGTGCTGATTTATGACGAAATTATAAACTTCTATAAATTTGGAAGTTATGCGTAAAACGTTTTAGTAAAATATTTTTAAGATTATGTTATTATATTGAATATCTATCATAGTTTAATATATAATAATAAATGCTAAAAAGGATTATATATTTAAGTAGTAGGGGGAAGAAGTAAATGGAATTAAAGGAAAAGATTCGTATTATAGAAGGATTTCCAAAGGAAGGTATTAGTTTTAAGGATGTAACAACAATACTTGATGATAAAGAAGCTTTTAAATATACTGTAGATACTATTGCTGAACATCTTAAAAATAAAAATGTAGATGTGGTAGTAGGACCAGAAGCTAGAGGTTTTTTATTTGGAGCGCCTATAGCATATGCTTTAGGAGTTGGGTTTGTTCCTGTTAGAAAGAAGGGTAAGCTGCCTTGCGAAACTGTAAGTGTTAGTTATGATTTAGAATATGGAACAGATATATTAGAGGCTCATAAGGGTTCCATAAAGCCAGGTCAAAGAGTAGCTATTGTTGATGACTTACTTGCAACAGGAGGAACTATACAGTCTGTAGCAAAGCTTGTAGAAGCATTAGGTGGAGAAGTAGTAGCTATGGATTTTGTTATTGAACTTACTGAATTACATGGAAGAGATAAACTTGAAAAATATGATGTAATGTCTCTTGTGGAGTATGATATATAAAGAAATATACACCAAATAAATTTGCACATTTTAATTTATAATGAGTAAAAAATCTCTATAAATTATGCAAAAAATAAAAGTTTGAAAGTCTATACTAAATAGTATATAATGGTAAGTAAAATATGATGGCTGGTTAGTTAAACCAGCCTTTGATTTTAGGGGAGTAAAATATGCTTGAAAAACTGTTAAATAAAGTAGAAAAAAATTGTATAAATTATGATATAGAACTTATAAAAAAGGCATATAATTTTGCTTTCAATGCACATCAGGATCAAAAAAGAGAATCTGGAGAGCCTTATATTATTCATCCTATAGAAGTGGCAGGAATACTTGCTGAAATGGGCTTAGATACCAGTACTATTGTTGCAGGTCTTCTTCATGATGTAATTGAAGATACTGAGTATGGATATGCGTATTTGGAAAGAGAATTTAGTAAAGAAGTAGCAGATTTGGTAGAAGGCGTAACAAAACTTGGAAAAATTCAATATAAAACAAAAGAAGAGCAGCAGGCAGATAATGTAAGAAAGATGCTCTTAGCTATGGCTCGTGATGTAAGAGTTATACTTATAAAATTAGCAGATAGATTACATAATATGCGAACTCTAAGATATATGACCATAGAAAAGCAAAAGGAAAAGGCTAAAGAAACATTTGACATATACGCACCACTTGCACATCGACTAGGTATTTCCAAGATAAAATGGGAATTAGAAGACCTAGCTTTTAGATATATAAACCCTAATGAATATTATGACTTAGTGAAAAAAATTGCAGAAAAAAGAGCTGAAAGAGAAGCATACATAGAAATGATAACAAAATCGCTTAAGGAAAATCTCAAAAAAACAGGTATTGAATCTGATATAGAGGGACGCCCTAAGCATTTTTATAGTATTTATAGAAAAATGGTAAATAAAAATAAAACTTTGGAACAAATTTTTGATTTAACAGCAGTAAGAATATTAGTAGATAGTGTGAGGGATTGCTATGCAGCACTTGGAATCGTACATACTATGTATAAGCCAATTCCAGGTAGATTTAAAGATTATATTGCCATGCCAAAACCTAATCTTTATCAATCTTTACATTCCACAGTAATAGGTCCACAAGGAAAGCCATTTGAAATACAGATAAGAACTTTTGAAATGCATAAAACGGCTGAATATGGTATTGCTGCTCACTGGAAGTATAAGGAGAATAAGAACCCTAGTACTAATATGGATTTAAAGTTATCTTGGTTACGAGATATGCTAGAGTGGCAAAGAGAAACTTCTGATGCAGCAGAATTTATGGAAGGTTTTAAAATAGATTTGTTTTCCGATGAAGTGTTTGTATTTACTCCAAAGGGAGCAGTTATAGATTTGCCAAGTCATGCAACACCTATTGATTTTGCTTATAAGATACATACTGATATAGGAAACAAGTGCATAGGAGCTAAGGTTAATGGTAAGATGGTACCTTTGGATTATAAGCTTAAAACTGGTGAAATCATAGAAATCGTAACAGCATCAAATTCAAAAGGACCTAATATAGCTTGGCTTAATATTGTAAAAAGCAATCAAGCAAAGAGTAAAATAAGGGCTTGGTTTAAGAAGGCAAAAAGAGAAGAAAATATTAGTAAGGGAAAAGAACTATCAGAGAGAGAAGCTAAAAAGCACGGATATAATTTTGGGGAAATAGCTAAAGGAGAAATATTATCTGCCATTCTAAAAAGATATAATTTTAATAGCATAGATGATATATATGCAGGAGTAGGAGTAGGAGATATTAGTTCGTCTTCGTTGGTATCTAAGATAAAGGAACAATATGAAAAGGGTCATAAGGCATCTATTAGTAATGAAGAAGTGATAAATACTTCTTTAGGCAAAAACTTAAAGCAGTATGATGAAAGAATAATGAAGAAAAAGTCAGCAGATATGGGAATCATAGTAAAAGGAGTAAGCAATCTTTTAGTTAGGTTTTCTAAATGCTGCAACCCAGTACCTGGAGATGAAATAGTAGGTTATATTACCAAGGGAAGAGGAGTATCTATACATAGAAAAGATTGCAAAAACGTTGAAAATCTTATGAGTGATTTGGAAGGAAAGCTAGTAGATGTAAGTTGGGGGAATGCTAAGGCTTTATCATATATTGCAGAAATTCATGTAAAGGCTGAAGATAGGGATGGAGTTTTATCTGAGATAATGGATATAATTTCCCAATCAAAGGCACATTTATATGCTATAAATGCTAAAACCACCAAAGACAAATTAGCTTTTGTAAATATAAAACTTAAGATTTTTGATATAGAGCAATTGAAAGAATTAATAAAAAAGGTTAAAAAATTAAGTGGTGTGATGGAAGTTTACAGAACAAAAAACTAGAGGGTGATGATTTGAGAGCAGTAGTTCAAAGAGTTAATTTTTCCAAGGTGGAAGTGGATGGGAAAGTAATAGGAAGTATTAATAAAGGACTTAATGTTTTACTAGGTGTGTCAAAAGAAGATTCTATAGATGACATAAAATACTTAAAAGATAAGATATTAAATTTAAGAATATTCGAAGACAAAGAAGGTAAAATGAATAAATCTCTTATAGATGTAGCAGGAGAACTTTTAGTTATTTCTCAGTTTACGTTATATGGCGACTGCAGAAAGGGAAAAAGACCAAGTTTTATAGAAGCGCTAGGTGGAGAGGAAGCCAAAAAGTTTTATGAGGAATTTGTAAAAGAATGTAAAGAAGTGCTAGGAAATGTGGAAACAGGAGAATTTGGAGCCGATATGAAGGTTACAATTGAAAACGATGGACCTGTAACTATAATTTTAGATAGTAAAAAAACATTTTAATATGGGAGTGTATGGATATGAAGATTTCAAGAATACCAGTGGGTGCATATGCAGCTAACTCATACATTGTAATGGATGAAAACACAAAAGATGCCTTAATAATAGATCCTGGTGATGATTATTTAAGTATAAAGCATGCTATAAGCAAGCTTGAAGTAAATCCAAAGTACATATTTATCACCCATGGACATATTGATCATACGGGAGCAGTGGCAGAACTTAGAAATCTATATGAAATACCTGTATGTATTAATGAAAAGGATGAGTATTTAATTATGAATGGAGGATACATGTTTGGAAATCCTCAAAATTGTGGAGCAGCAGACATTAAAATAAAAGAAAATGATACTTTTGATATAGGAAACATGAAGCTTAAATGTATTGAGACACCAGGCCACTCTGAAGGAGGAATGTGTTTTCTTATAGACAATGTAGTATTTACAGGAGATACTCTGTTCCAAAGCTCTATAGGAAGAACAGATTTTACAGGTGGAGATTTTGAGACAATAATTGATAGCATAAAAACTAAGCTTTTAACCTTACCAGATGAAACGATAGTTTTACCAGGACATGGTCCTGAAACTACCGTAAAAAATGAAAAGGTGTATAATCCATTTTTATAGGAAGGAAGCATCTCAGTAAAATGAAAATAAATATAAATTTAAATGAATTAGCTTATAGGTATGAAATATATCAAATAGTAAATATATTTTATCCTTTTAGCGAGATAAATTTTAATACTAGTGATTCCTGTGATTTAAGCATAGATGTAAACGTTAGTGACGATTTGGCAATTATATGGGATGGACTTAATAAGGATGAATTTAACCTTAAAAGTGAGTTTACTAAAAAAGAAGTAATAAAAAATCATCTTTACCTGTTTTTAAGTTTAAAGACAGGTAAAAGTTTTCCATGGGGGACGCTCATTGGAATAAGACCAAGCAAAATAGCACTTGCACTTATGAATGAAGGTAAAGATTATAATGAAATAATTAAATATTATGAGAAGCGTTATTTAGCTAGTAAAGAAAAAGCAGAGCTATGTATAAAGATAGCTAAGCGAGAAAAAGACATAGTCAACAAATCAAGTAGAAATATATCAGTTTATATAGGAATGCCGTTTTGCCCTACAAGATGTTTATATTGCTCCTTTGCATCTAATCCAATTAAAGGGTGCAGTAAACTTGTAGAGCCATATTTACAGGCGTTAACATATGAAATTGAGAGAATAAGTGAATTTATAAATAAAAAGCGGTTAGTAATAGAAAATGTGTACTTTGGAGGGGGAACCCCCACATCTGTAAGTAATGATCAGTTTGAACAAATAATGAAAGATATATATAATAAGTTCATATACAAAAATAATATAAAAGAATTTACAGTAGAATGTGGAAGACCTGATAGTATAAGTTTTGAAAAGTTGGATACTATGAGAAGATATAAGGCTACGCGTATAAGTATCAATCCACAGACTATGAATGATGAAACTTTAAAGCTTATAGGTAGAAATCATAATTCCCAAGATGTCGTTGAAAAGTTCAACTTGGCGAGAAGCATGGGATTTGATAATATAAACATGGATTTAATAGTTGGGCTTCCAGGTGAGAGATTAGTACATATGAAAAAAACTTGTAGTGAGATACTGAAATTAAAGCCTGATAGCTTAACAGTGCATGGTATGTCTGTTAAAAAAGGATCAAAGCTTCTAGATAACCTAAAGCAAAATCTTAATCTTGTAGATTTGGATGAGCTAATTGGAATGCACGATGAAACCGTTAAATTAGCAGAAGCTCTAGAAATGGAACCATACTATATGTATAGGCAAAAGAACATGCTTGGCAATATGGAAAATGTAGGTTACTCATTGCCTGATAAAGAAAGTCCTTATAATATACAAATGATAGAAGAACGTCAAACTATAATTGCAATGGGTGCAGATGCCATTACGAAAATTGTATTTTTAGAAGAAAATAGAATTGAAAGAGCCCCAAATTTAAAGGATGTAAGAGAATACAATAATCGAATAGAAGAGCTAATTGAAAAAAAGATAACCATGCTAGAAGAATTATATTAATTTACAAACTATTTGATATAGGAGACATAATTGTCCCTGATATTTTAATATAAATTTTAATTACTAACTTCGGATTAATATGAGGAGGAAAACAAATGGGAGAAGCATTAAAAGGATTAAAAAGAACCATAATGTGTGGCGAATTGAGAGAATCCCATGTAGGTAATAAATTTACTGTAATGGGTTGGGTACAAAGAAAAAGAAACTTAGGAGGATTAATATTTGTTGATTTAAGAGACAGAACAGGAATCCTTCAAGTAGTTTTTGGAGAAGAAATAAATAAGGAAGCTTTTGAAAAGGCTGATACTGTTAGATCAGAGTATTGCATAGCAATAACTGGAAGCTTAGTAAAAAGAGAATCTGCAAATGAAACATTACCAACTGGTATGGTAGAGCTAAAGGGAGAGAGTATAAAGATCTTATCAGAATCAGAAACTCCGCCAATATACATAAAGGAAAATCTAGATGCAGGTGAAAATATAAGATTAAAACATAGATATTTAGACTTAAGAAGACCAGATATGCAGAAAATCTTAATGATCAGACATAAGGCATCTAAGGCAGTAAGAGATTTTATGGATGGAGAAGGTTTCCTTGAAATGGAGACACCAATACTTACTAAGAGCACACCAGAAGGTGCAAGAGATTACTTAGTGCCAAGTAGAAATTACCCAGGAATGTTTTATGCACTGCCACAGTCACCACAGATATTTAAGCAGCTTTTAATGGTGTCTGGTTATGATAAGTATTTCCAAATAGCAAAATGCTTTAGAGATGAAGATTTAAGAGCAAATAGACAGCCAGAATTTACTCAGGTTGACCTAGAAATGTCTTTTGTAGAAGCAGATGATGTTATGGGATTAACTGAAAGATTAATTCAACATGTATTTAAAACTGTAAAGGGAATAGATGTTAAGCTTCCAATGGAAAGAATACCTTATAAAGTGGCTATGGAAAAGTATGGTAGTGACAAACCGGATTTAAGATTTGGAATGGAAATTAATAATTTAACTGATGTTGTTAAAACGTCTGAATTTAAAGTGTTTAAGGATGCTATAGAAAATGGTGGTTCTGTTAGAGCTATTAGAGTGGAAAACTCAGCAGATATGGGTAGAAAGCAGTTAGATAAGTTAACTGAGTTTGTTAAAGGATTTAAAGCTAAGGGATTAGCTTGGGTTGCTTATAAACAAGATGAAATAAAATCTCCGATATCCAAGTTTTTATCTGAAGATGAATTAAAGGCTATTTTAGACACAATGAATGCTAAGGTAGGAGATCTTATATTAATAGTTTCAGATGCTAAAGATAAGGTGGTTTTCCAAAGTCTTGGACAATTAAGATTACATGTTGCCAAAGAGCTTGAGATTTTAAAGGATAATAAAGAATATAGATTTGCATGGGTTACAGAATTCCCACTAGTTTCATACAATGATGAAGAAGATAGATGGGAAGCAGAACATCATCCATTCACAGCACCAATGGATGAAGATATTCAGTATTTAGATACTGATCCGGGTAAAGTAAGGGCCAAGGCTTATGACATGGTGTTAAATGGAGAGGAACTAGGCGGAGGAAGTATAAGAATACATGACTCAAATCTGCAAGAAAGAATGTTTGGTGCTATTGGATTGACTAAAGAAAAAGCTTGGGAAAGATTTGGATTCTTACTTGAAGCATTTAAATATGGTCCACCACCACATGGCGGATTAGCATTTGGATTTGATAGAATGACAATGTTCCTTGCTGAGACTGAAAACATAAAGGATGTAATTGCATTCCCTAAGAATCAAAATGCATATTGCCCAATGTCAGAAGCTCCTAATGTAGTGGATGAAGATCAGATAAAGGAACTTGGAATAGAAATAATAAAAAATTCATAAAAAGTTTTTGATAAATTTTAATAAAAAACGTTTAAATTGAGTATAATAATATTATAAAAATAGATAACTAAATAAAGATCCTGCTGTGTGCGTGAAGTGAGTTAATATTGAGCCAACATATTTTTGAACGGGAATCTAACTCTTTTAGTGGAATGATGCTTAGGTTAAACTTAGTCATTAATAAATATATTAAGGTTAAGTTTATATACTTGAGAACAAGAAGCAAAAAGGTGATGCCCACCTGCTTAGTCAGGTTCAACAATAACTCACATAACGGCATGGCGGGATTTTTTAGTTTTTAAAAATCAAGTTTACGAAGATAGAAAATTTGTATATCAAAGAGTTTCAAAGAGTTCTAGCATTATCATAAATCACCCTAAATATAGTTATAAAAATAGAGTTTCGGTTTAATGTTAAACCGAAACTCTATTTTTTGTAACTAGGCTTGATATAGTAAATGCTATTAAAGCAGGGATAACCCAGCTAAATCCTTGTTTAGAAAGCGGAATATATGAAATGAAATTTACTATAGGAGATATAGTAAACCCTATGGTCTTAAGATTATCTAATATACTTATTAGCAAAGTAGTATAAACAGTAGCTTTTAATACAGAATTATTTTTTACTAGTTTGCCCATTAATGTAAGTATAACAAGTACCATTACTATAGGGTATAATATTTGTAAAATAGGTACAGCTAAAGCTACGATTGTATCAACTCCAAGCATTGCTATTAAAATACTTACAACAGATATAATTATAGCGTTAAAGGTATAAGAGATTTTATTATTAAAAAGATCACTAAAGTATTTTGCAGCAGATGAGGTTAAACCTATAGAAGTAGTTAAGCAAGCTAGAGCTACAACAATACTTAAAAATATAATTCCTGTATTACCGAGTACCTTTTGTACTATATCTGTAACTAATTGAGTTTTTGTAATATCTCCTGGAAATATAGAAGCAGTTTGACTTCCAAGATATAAAAGACCACCATAAATTACTCCCAGTCCTATTACCGCTATTATTCCGGATAGTGAGGTTATTTTTATTATATCAGAAACCTTAGAATATCCTTTAGCTCGTACAGAAGATAATATTATAGATGAAAATATAACTGAGGCTATAGCATCCATAGTTTGATAACCTTCTATTAATGAAGTTGAAAATACATTTTTTACGTTTGTGCTTACAATAGGTCCAATAGGTGATAATACTCCTTTGGCTATTATTATAAGTAAAATTAAAAGTAACAAAGGGGTAAGTAACTTTCCTATATTGTCTATTAGTGATGAAGGTCTTAAAACAAACACTAATGTTATTAAAAAATATATAATAATAACAGGAAGTATTTTTACATTTGGAAATAGTGGTAGAACACTTAACTCATAGGTAGTAGCTGCAGTTCTAGGAATAGCAAGCATAGGCCCTATGGCAAGTATTATACTTGTAGTCACTATAATAGAAAATGCTTTACCAATAGGATGAGACATTTCTTTAAACGTACCATTTATTTTAGCACAAGCAAGAATGCCTATTAACGGAAGTCCTACTCCTGTAATAACAAAGCCTAAAATGGCTGTAAAAAAATCACTACCAACAGTTTTGCCTAAATACGGAGGAAATATTAAGTTTCCAGAACCAAAAAACATAGCAAAAAGGGCAAGTCCGATTATTAATGAATCTTTAATAGATTTACTCATATAATTCTCCTTTTCTAAATGATATTAATTATCATAAATCATAAGCATAATTATAGCATATAAATAGTTTAACGAGCATTTTTAGTATTATATGAAAATTGAAGAAAATAAATCTGTAAATATAAACTAAGACGGCAAAAATGGATTTATAGTTACAAAAAACAACTATATGTACTTAAATTATACATTAAAAACATATATAAAGATACATGTAAATAATATCAGAAAACTTAAGAAAGGTAATTGAAGATACTTCTTAATATGTTATATGTAAAAAATGCCCAAATGGAAAATGAATTAAAATCAGGTGCGTAAACATATTTATAAAATAATAGGGATTTGATGAAAAATTGTGAAAAATCAAAAAAAACTGAGTATATGCTTCCATTTTTTTATAAAACTGACTTAGAAATATTTAACATTTCCATAAATTGTTGTATAATATATATACAACAATTTTAAGAAACGGGGAGATTATATGGAACGTACTTTAGCTTTAATTAAACCAGATGGATTTCAAAGAGGACTTATAGGGGAAATTATATCTTTATATGAAAAAAAAGGCTTAAAGGTTACTGCTTTAAAAATGACAAAACCTGAAATAAATATGGTAGAAGAACATTATATAGAACATAAAGGAAGGCCATATTATAAAAGTTTAATAAGATATATTACAGAAGATAATATTATCGCTATGATATTAGAAGGAGAAAATGCAGTAGAAGTTGTAAGAAAAATAAATGGGGTTACTAATCCTTTGGAAGCAGATCTTGGCAGCATAAGAGGAAGATTTGGATTAAGTAAAGAAAGAAATTTAGTACATGGTTCGGATTCTACAGAAAATGCTTTAAGAGAAATAAATATATGGTTTCCAGAAATAACATCAGAAAGCTATCAATAATTAAGATTTAACGCAAATTTTCGAATTATTTTGAAATATAAGTGGTGTATAAATCAGATTAAGAGAGCAAGGAAAGGCGTGTGGTTTATGTTTCGAGTTGAAGAGGAAGTAAAAAAGATAGCAGAAGAAATATTATGTATGCTTGTGGTTGATGGATATAATATAGATATAATGACCAAGGAGGAAGTGGGACAGCTTGTGGATAGATATCTTCAAGAAATATATGATGATTATTTGAATGATGATAATTATAATGAGGCTTGTGTTGAAGAAGAAGCCTACGATGGATTTGAAAGCTTTTATAAAAATTTTACAACAAAAGTAAAAGAAAAAAATATACATATGGAAGAATATTTAAATTAAAAATTACATATTTAGCTTAAAATTGATTGAACAAAAATATAAGGTAAACAAAATATGCTTATTTATAAAGAGGTTAAAACATATGAAGGCATTAATAAGTTACAAAACAAATGAACATATAATTTGTTTGAGAGAAGACGGAATAATAATAGAAATACTTAAAAAATTCTTGGACAAATTCTATGAAGGGGAAATTATAAATTTGCCAGATAACAAAACAACTAATATAAATTAAAATTAATTTAAGTACATGTTGACTTATTGAGATGTTTAATCTAAAACATGAATTAATAGCCAGGTATAAAACTCCTTTTTGTACAAAAAATATGGGTACAGAAAGGAGTTGTTTTTATGTCTAATAATAAAATGAGATATACTAAAAATAACAAAAAACAAGATGGTCATTTTAAGAAAAAGAATATAAAACATGATCCTCAAGCAGAAAGTGCTAGAGCAGTTTTTGAAGATCCTAAAGCATATCCAGAAAATGATTTTTAAAATATATACTTTGAAAATATTAGGATGAAATTCAATGTTAAATTTGCTGAAAAAATATGTTTATATTGAAATTTAAGGAGTGATTACAAATGAATGAAAATAAGGAACAATTAAAAGAAAGGGCAAGGCAAATGCTTATAGATGGAAAAACCCATAAAGAAATAAGGACAGAAACTCATTTAAGAGAAAAAGATATAGGAAGAATACAAAGAGAAATCACTAATAGATTCTAATAACTAAAGTTAGTAGCTGGTAACCAGTAGAGTAAATATACTCTACTGGTTGCCTTTATATTAATTATTAAAAAAGTCAGTGTATAACTTTTGTGAACACTTTTAATAAATGTTTCATACTTTATTAAGGTGAGATATTTTAAGAAAGGTGTTAATGTATGCTTTATTGTCCGTATGAAATGTGTGATCCTTATTTTTATAGACAAGAACAATTACAACCTAATTCTTTTGTAAGGGTGCTTCATGCTTCTCCTAATGCTCCAATGGTAGACATATATGCTAATGATAATTTAATTATAAAGAGAATTAGCTATCAACAGTTTACTCCCTATTTTCAATTACCAGTAGGTAGATATAACATTAAAATTTATCCAAGTGGTACAAAAACAAATCCTGTAGTAGATACCAATGTGAATATACCAGCAAATAAAATTTTAACAGTAGCAGCAATTGGGCAATTGCCTAATATAGAATTATATGCTGTATCGGATATGGCGACTATTAATCCTAGTAAAACTCTGATAAGATTTGTTCATTTGTCTCCTAATGCTCCTAATGTTGATATTATATTGCCAAATGGAACTAAGTTATTTGAAAATGTAGGATATAAGGATACAACAAATTATATTGCTATAAATCCAGGTATTTATACTGTACAGGTAAGACCAACAGGAACTGAAAGTATAGTTTTAACTGTTCCCAACATTAGATTAAAGCCTAATAGAGCATATACTATTTATGCAGTAGGCTTAGTAGGAGCGGAACCACCTCTTCAAGTGCTCATACCACTAGATGGATGCTCTTACATTGGAAGATAACTGCTGATTTAGTATCTAAATAGGCTAGTAAGGTTGCGAAGTAATTTACTTATAGTTAATAGATAAAGAATTCGCTATTAACTATAAATTAAAAGTTGCTTCGTAATTTTTTTTTTATATTAAATATTAATTACTTTTATTAATAGTGATAAAGTACCTCGATTTTTAAAAATGAAAAGTTAAGTATAGAACTAAAGATTAGGTATAAACAATAAAATTTAGAGAAAAATAAATTAGTAGTTTATGATAAATATATAAGAATTGAGGGAGTGAGATTATGCTAGGGCCAAGGGAAAAACTTCCATTGTTTGTTTATGGAAGTTTATCAGAAGGATTTTATAATCACGATATATATTTGAAGGGAAAGGTTTTAACAAAGCATGAAGCTAAAACAAAAGGAAAGTTATTTCATTTGGCGAATAAAGGATATCCAGCAATGATTGATGGTGATGAATGGGTTTATGGGGAATTAGTTACTATAGAAGATTATGAAAAAACAGTAGAAGAAATGGATGAAATGGAACATTATTATGGAGAGGATAATAATGAAAATGAGTATAATCGTGTTATACTAGAAGTAGAACTTATAGGTACAAGCGGAAAAGTTAAAGCATATACCTATAAGTATAATGAAGAAAGTGAATATGAACTTAAAAATCGACATGAAGAAGTACCACATGGAGATTGGAGAAAGTTTATGAAAGAGGAATGAAGATAAAAAGCAAACATATAGGTATTTATAATTAAATTAACAGTGTGTTAAGAAATTTATGTGATTTTTTGTTTAAGCATAGATATATGTTTGTTAATGAGAGGATAAATTTTTAGATTTATCCTCCTTAGCATTTGTGTCATAAATTAGTTTTTTTCAGGACGCGTAAATAAGATATAAACTATATAAGAAATGTTATTTTCTAAAAGTCATCTATACTTTGTAAATACAAAAGGATAGAGCTAGAAAGGGGTCTAGTCTATCCTTTATATATTATAGGGGGTCGGGGACAATTTATTTTATACCTTAATTATGTCCATATTTTGAAGCTTTAAACATTATGTATGAAGAAATATTATTGGAATATTTCTTCATACATCGAGAGCAAGAATTAAATCTTAACTCTAGGCAAAACTATTTTTAACAAGTATTTTTATATAAATTAAATTTGATTATAGAAGGGAGTAACTATAATGGTTAACAAACGCAGTTTTACTCAAAAGCAAATGGCTTCACTGGGAATTAGAAAAAATGAAAGGGGAGATTACGAATATATAAATCCTGAAGATAAGAATAAGTCAAAATATAAAGAAATAAGGAAAGAAAATAAATAATAAATATAAATAAATACGAAATATAAATAGCAAGAAAATATAATGAAATTGAATAATTAAGGAGGGCATAAATATGATTCCCGAAAAAATGAAAGAAGTATTAAAATATGAGGGGGTAGTTGCCATTGCAACACAAGGAGAGGGTAAGGTACATTTAGTAAATACTTGGAACAGTTACATACAAGTTATTATTTCCTGTTGGCTTTATGAATGAAACTGAAGCTAATATAGAAAAAAATAATAAAGTTGAAGTTACAATGGGAAGCAGAGAAGTTCAAGGATTTCAAGGCCAAGGCACAGGGGTTTTAATCAATGGAACCATGTGCTTTATAAAGGAAGGGAAAGTGTTTGATTTAATTAAACAAAAGTATCCATGGGCAAGGGCAGCTGGAGAAATAAAGATTAACTCTGTAAAACAAACATTATAGTATCCCTAATTAGTAATATAACAGAAAATATAGTTGTTAAAAATGATAAAAGTATTGCTTATGTAAAAGAAAAACGCACTTTAGATTAAATCTAAAGTGCGTTTTATGGTGCCGAAGGCGGGAATCGAACCCGCACGGTATTGCTACCTCCGGATTTTGAGTCCGGCGCGTCTGCCAGTTCCACCACTTCGGCATATCGTATATCAATAATACCATATATAGGGTTATAAGTCAACAATATTTAGAGATAAGTCTATATAAAGTTTTATTTATATAATTAGATAACTATTTTTTAGCTTTAGTTGTTTAATATATAGACGATAATATTTAGCAAATGGATAATTAGTTATATTTTTGTGCGGAGTTAGTCATTAAGATAATATTTAAAGTTTGGGGTGATATTGGATTGGGATATACAGCATTAGATTTATTAGATAAAATAATCTATGTAATAGAGAAAAAGAAAAATATATGTGATGTTGAATTAGAAAAGATGAAAAATAATGCAGGAATATATGTTCTTATAAAGGTATTCATGAAAAATTTAGATAAGAGTATAACATTTATTAATGCTTTAAAGAAAGAAATAAAGAAAACAGATATGGAGGAAATTGATTTTAACATATATGACAAAATATCTTTTTCAATACATGAATTTAGTAACAAAATGGGATCGCTAAATACTTTTAATACTAAAAGCATATCTAAATATTTTCTGGACTTTCAAAAGGATGTTTTATCACTATATATATATATTCAGGGTAAAATTGTTCAAAAACAAGAAGATATTAATACAAGTACATATATGGTATTAAATACAATGATTGTTCAAAAGAAGGAACAAATAAAGGGATTGGAACGACTTAATGAAAAATATTATCAATTTAAATGAGAAGGTGATACTCTCACTTTTTTACAAGGGAACCTGATTTAAGTATATTTTAATAAATTGCCTAAGGGCAATTTTTTTTGTGGGTGATTTTTTGGCTAAAAATGTGTAAACTATATATAGTTACCAAAGTAAATTTTAGGAGAGATAATTATGTTGAGATTTTTAGATGCTGGGGAATCCCACGGAAAGATGATTTTAGCTATAATAGATGGAATTCCATCTAATTTTGATGTTGATATAGATTTTATAAATAGTGAACTTAAAAGAAGGCAACAGGGATATGGACGTGGAGAAAGAATGGAGCTTGAGGATGATAAAATAGAAATTATCACAGGACTTAGGGGAGATAAAACTACGGGAAATCCAATAACTTTAGCAGTATACAATAAAGACTATGAAAATTGGAAACATATATTAGAGGTTAAAGCGGGGCCTGAGGATAGAATAACTGTGCCAAGGCCTGGGCATGGAGATATGGTTGGGTATTTTAAATATGGCACAGGAGATATAAGAGATGTTATTGAAAGAACCTCAGCTAGAGAAACCACTATAAGAACTGCTGTTGGAGCAATGTGTAAACTTATATTAAAGAGTATTGGCATAGAAGTTAGAAGTGTTGTACATAGCATAGGAAACTTTCATGAAGAAGAAATTGATTTGTTTGACGATAATATATATGAGAAAATAGAAAAAAGTCCAGTTAGATGTTACAATGAAGAAATGTCAAAAAACTTTATGAAAAAGATAGACATATGCAAAGAGCAAGGAGAAACTATAGGAGGAAGTGTGAAGATTTCTGTAAAAGGAGTACCGCTAGGGATAGGAAGCTATACTCAATGGGACAGAAAACTAGATGCGATATTAAGCTATGCGATTATGTCTCTCCAAGGGGTAAAGGCAATAGAATTTGGAAATGGACTAGATTTAAATCGCAGAGGAAGTAATTTTAATGATGAAATATATTATGATGGCAATAATATAAAAAGATATTCAAATAACTCAGGAGGAATAGAAGCAGGAGTTTCCAATGGTGAAAATATAGAGGCCAAGGTCTTTATAAAACCTATTTCTTCTGTAAAAAAGGATTTAAGAACCATAGACCTTAGAAAAAGAAAAAATACTGAAACTAGATATGAGAGATCAGATGTGTGCGCAGTAGTGCCAGCTTCAATAGTACTTGAAAATATAGTTGCCTTTGAAATTCTAAAGGAAATTTTAAATAAGTTTCCGGCAGATGAATTTTATGATCTTAAAAGAAGTATAAATTTTTATAGAGAAACCGTATATTTAAGGTAGATAGATAATAATTACAATCATAAATGTTATTAGGATAGTGAGTAGAGATTAGGATTTTAAAATAAGGGAGATGAACTAATTGAATAAAGAGAAACTGATAATTTTAGATGGGAATAGTCTTATGAATAGAGCCTTTTATGCATTACCACTACTTACAAATAGAGAAGGCATTCATACAAATGCTGTATATGGATTTACAAATATGCTTTTAAAAATGAAAGAGGAAATAGAGCCAGATTACATAGTATGTACCTTTGATAAAGCTGCACCCACCTTTAGACATAATGAATATAAAGAGTACAAAGCAGGAAGAAAAAAGATGCCATCAGAGCTTGCAGAGCAATTTCCTATAGTCAAAGAACTTTTAAGTAAATTTGACATAAATATATTTGAAATAGAAGGATTTGAAGCGGATGATTTGATAGGAACGTTATCTTGTAAGGCAGAAGAACAAGGGATTGAAGTTTATATTGTTACAGGAGATAGGGATGCACTTCAGTTAGCAAGTAATAACATAAAAATAGTTTTGACTAAAAAGGGAATTACAGAAAAAGAGATATATGATGCAAATAGAATGATTGAGGAGTATGGTGTTACACCTAAGCAATTTATAGATGTAAAAGGGCTTATGGGAGATGCCTCTGATAATATCCCTGGAGTTCCTGGTGTTGGAGAAAAAACTGCTTATAAACTTATTAAGGAATATGGCAGCATAGAAAATGTACTAAATAATACTGAAAATATAAGCGGGAAAAAGATTAAGGAATCCCTTATAGAAAATAGTGAGCAGGCTATATTTAGTAAAAAACTTGCTACAATAATGTGCAATGTTCCGATTGAAATAGACTTAGATTCTATAAAATCCAATGAAAATTATGATGCAGAAGCTATAAGAAAGATGTTTTTGGATTTGGAGTTTAAATCATTGCTAGATAAAATATATTATGAACAAAAGGAAGAAAATAAAATACTTGAAGAAGAAACAATTGAATTTAACGTAATACATAACAATGATCAATTAAAAAGTCTTATAAATAATATAGACGATAATAAGGAGAAGGAAATATTATTTCTGTTATTTAATACAGAAAATGAAAGTACTTATTCCTTAGTAAATATAAAAGATATATACATAAACTTTTTAGATAAAAATTATGCTATAAATATAGAAAATTTACAGGGTAAAGAAGAGTTTTTAAAAGATTTTAAATATATTTTAGAATCAGAGGATATTAAAAAAGTATCTTATGATGTAAAGGCTCCTTATGTGGTTTTAAATAAATGGGGAGTAGATTTTAAAAATGTAATATTTGATATCAAGATAGCAGCTTATTTAATTGAGCCTTCAAGAAGTGACTATAATTTAAATGTTTTAATTCCTCACTACTTAAAGCGTGAAATAAGAGCAGATGGTGAAGAAAAATTTATAAGACAAGTTTCAGCTTTAAAGGATTTATACGAAGAAATAAGAGATGAAATAAAGTCACTAGATATGGATATGCTTTATTATGAGGTAGAGTTACCGCTAGTCAAAGTACTTTCTTTTATGGAACAAGAAGGATTTAAAGTTGACAGAGAAATGCTTCAACAAATAGGAGAAAAGTTTCAGATAGAAATAGATAAAATGCAAAAGGAAATTTATGCTGTGGCTGATGAAGAATTCAATATAAATTCACCAAAACAGCTTGGGAAAATACTATTTGAAAAACTTGATTTACCTGTAATAAAGAAAACAAAAACGGGCTATTCTACTAATGCAGAAGTTTTAGAAGCGCTTAACGATAAACACCCTATTATAGAAAAGATAACATATTATAGACAGCTTACAAAGCTTTATTCAACTTATGTAGAAGGACTTAAAAATGTGATTGATACGGATGAGAAAATACATTCAACATTTAATCAAACAGTAACTACTACAGGAAGGCTTTCAAGTACAGAGCCAAACCTTCAAAATATACCTATTAAATATGAAATGGGTAAGGAGATAAGAAAGGTATTTGTAGCAGAAGATGAAAGTTCACTATTATTATCTGCGGATTACTCTCAAATAGAGCTAAGAGTACTTGCTCATATTTCTGAAGATGAAAATTTAATTGATGCTTTTAAACATCATGACGATATCCACACAAAAACTGCTTCAGAAGTATTTAAGGTACCTTTAGGTGAAGTAACATCAACCATGAGGAGTAATGCTAAGGCTGTAAACTTTGGAATAGTATATGGCATAGGGGACTTTAGCCTAGCTCAAGATTTAAAGATTTCCAGAAAAGAAGCAAAAGCATATATAGATGCCTATTTTGATAGATATCCTAAGGTAAAAGAGTATATGGATAAAACTATACAGCAGGCTCATAGGGAAATGTATGTAACAACTATATTAAATCGAAGAAGACATATTCCTGAAATAGCAGACTCTAAAAAGATGGTAAAGGCATTAGGCGAAAGGTTAGCCATGAACACTCCAATACAGGGAAGTGCTGCAGACATTATAAAAATGGCTATGGTTAAGGTATACAATAGCCTTAAAGAAAGTAAATTAAAGAGTAAGCTGATTTTACAGGTACATGATGAACTTATATTAAATGTGGAAAAAAGTGAACTAGAACAGGTAAGAGAAATTGTGAAAAATTCCATGGAAAATGTAATGCCTCTTAATGTACCGTTAGAAGTAGATATGCATGAAGGAGAAAGCTGGTATGATGCAAAGTAGAGAACTAAATGAAGATGGGAAAAATATCAGATTATATAGTTTTTACCAGTTGAAAACAGAGTGCTTAAGAAGGTATAATGGCAATATGCTAAGAATTGGATTAACTGGAGGGATTGGTAGTGGAAAAACTACCATATCTTCCTTATTAAAAGAAAAGGGTATACCTATAGTTGATGCAGATATTATAGCACGAGAGGTTTTAAAGGAATATCCCGTAATTATTGAAACTATTAAAGAAAAATTTGGAGTGGAATTTATAGATGGAAATGGAGAGCTAATTAGAAGAAAGTTTGGGAACTTTATATTTAAAAACCCACTAAAAAGGGTAGAGTATGAAGAAATTATAATTCCGTATATAAAAAAAGAAATATTTGATCAAATGAATCAATATGAAAAGCTGGGAGAAATGGCATGTGTAGTAGATGCACCAACTCTTATAGAGCAAGGGCTTAATGAATGTATGGATTTTAATATATTAGTTTGGGTAGATAGAGAGACTCAAATTGAAAGAGTGAAGGAAAGAGATAAATTAAAATATGAAGAAATTTTGGATAGAATTAACTCACAAATGTCATTAAACAAAAAAAGAAAGATAGTAGATTTTATAATAGATAATACCTTTACTATAGAAGAAACTAAAAAACAAGTTGAAAGACTTGTGAGAGTGATAAAATCGGGGGTGTAAGTTTTTTGAAAAAAGTCATAAAAATAATCTTAGTAATAGTTGTAGCATTTTATTTGTTTAAAGTTCCATCTATAGTGAGAAAATTTTATCCATTAAAGTACTCTGAAAGTATATATAAATATGCAGATAAATATGAAGTGGATCCATACTTAATAGCTGCAATTATAAGGACAGAAAGCAGTTTTAATCCAGGCGCTGTTTCTTCAAAGGGTGCAAAAGGATTGATGCAAATCATGCCTGAAACTGGAGAATGGATTTCTATGAAAATGGATATAAAGGGCCATGGTGAAGAAAAACTTTTTATACCAGATTATAATATAAATATGGGATGTTGGTATATAAGTGATCTTATTAAGCAGTTTGATAATTTTGATTTAGCATTAGCTTCGTATAATGGTGGTAAGGGGAATGTACAAAAGTGGCTAAAGGACACTAGATATTCAAAGGATGGAGAAACTTTAAGTTATATTCCATTTAAAGAAACGGATAAGTACGTGAAAAAGGTTAAGGTAAGTTATAATATTTATAAGTTTTTATATGGAAGATAAAATTTAATCTATGCCACTTGACTGTTAACATTGATGTTGATATAATAAAAATGCATAAGTAATAATGATTTGCAGATGTGGTGGAACGGCAGACACGCTATCTTGAGGGGGTAGTGTCCACAGGGCGTGCGGGTTCAAATCCCGCCATCTGCACCAGATGGGATTTAAAACTACCTACTAGTTAGGTAGTTTTTTTGCATTTACTATTTTAATTTATTGTACTGAGTAGTATAATAAGTTGGGTGAGTTTATAATATTAATTTTATCAAAGAAGGGTTGCAAAATTATGAAAAAATTGAAAGACAGTTTAAGAGGGATTTTTAAAATTTACAAAAGAGATATAAAAAATATAATCACAAATTATGTAGCAATAATTATAATAATTGGCATAACTGTACTACCTTCTCTTTATGCGTGGTTTAATATTGAAGCTTCTTGGGATCCATATTCAAATACAAAAAATCTTTCTGTAGCAGTGGTGAATTTGGACAAGGGTACTGAATTTAGAAACGTAAAAATTAATGTTGGGAATGAAGTGATAAGTAAATTAAAAAGTAATCAGGATATAGGATGGAAATTTGTAAATGCAAGTGAAGCTGAAAATGGTGTAAAAAAGGGAAAGTATTATGCCACTATAACAATTACAAAGGATTTTTCAAAGAACTTGCTTTCTATTGTAACTGAAAAAAGTCCTAAAAAATCGGAACTAATTTATACAGTTAATGAAAAAGTAAATGCTATAGCTCCTAAAATTACTGGAAAAGGAGCAAGTAGTTTACAAGAAGAAGTTACAAAAACATTTATTAAAACAGCTAGTGATACAATTTTATCTATGAGTAACCAACTTGGAGTTACATTGGAAAATAATAAGCCTCAACTAAAGAAACTTGCAGATAGTATTATTGAAATAGATAATAGAATGCCTGAAATTGCAAAACATATAGATGATGCTTATTCAGGATCATTAGTTTTTAAAGAGTATATGGAAAAGGTACAGGGCAATACAAAAAATATATCTGATACATTGAATAAAACTATTAATATTGCTAAAACAGGAGATGAAGCTTTAGGAAAATCAATAAATGTTATGGATAATATATCTCCAGCTATTAAGTCAGATTTAACTCTTTTAAAAGACACAACAAATACGGCTAAAACGCTTTTAAATTCAGCATATAACTTTCAAAATAATAGTGGAGGGTTAAGAAGAATTTTAGATAATGTAAGTGATATATATTCAGATGGAATAAAAAAAATTAATTCACAAATAAATCTTCTAAATTCACTAGATAAAAAACTTAATAGTGTTGATACAACTATAACAAAAAATGGTAGTAAAATTATAAGAAAATTTATTAGTAATCTTTCAGCTATTAAAAGTGAAATGTCAGGCCAAAGGAGAGTTATTAACTCTATAATTACAACAATGGACGAAGGAAATGAGGTTTTACCTGAGAGCATACGCGCAGCAATTCAAGGTGCTGATGATATTATGGATTTTACAGATGAAATTATTAACACCTTTGATACTGAAACTGAACCTGCAATTAATGATTCTCTAAAGGATCTTCAAGGTATATCTAGTAACGGCATTGTCATGCTTGAAAATTTTCAAGATAATATTCCTTTAATTGATAGTTTACTTCAACTAGCTAGTGATGGAGTAGGTATGGGAAGTGATCGATTGAAGGAAATAAAAGAGGAGTTTCCTGGAATTCAAAATGATATGCATGAAAGAGCTGAAAAATTACGAGGATTAAGTGATGATGAAAAAATTAATGAGATCATAAATATATTAAAGAGAGATGCAAAGGCTGAAAGTGAGTTTTTAGCAAATCCTATAGAAATGAAAGAAAATAAGCTTTTCGCAATACCTAATTATGGCTCAGCTATGGCTCCATTTTATACAGTACTTGCTTTATGGGTAGGGGGGCTTATTGCACTTGCTTTACTGTCGGTGGAGGTAAAAAGTTTTGAGGATGGATTAGAAATATCTCCAACCCAAGAGTTTTTAGGACGGTATCTTACATTTGTAACAATTGGAATTATGCAAGCGCTAGTAGTGACTCTAGGTAATTTATACTTGCTTAAAACTTATGTTATAGCGCCACTTCCATATGTAGTATTTGGAGTATATACAAGTATTATATTTATGATGATTATATACACATTGGTTTCGGTATTTGGGAATGTGGGTAAAGCTATAGCAATGGTAGTTATGGTATTACAAGTTGCAGCATCAGGAGGCACATTTCCAATACAGCTAACCTCCCCATTCTTTCAGAGTATAAACCCTATGTTACCTTTTACATATGCTATAGGAGGTATGAGGGAAACTGTAGGAGGAATTTTGAAGGACTTATTAATTTTCAATATATATAAATTATCTGTATATTTTGTTATATCTTTAGTGATTGGAATATTCTTAAAGGAAAAGGTAAATAAAATAATGAAAAAGTTTATCTTACAATTCAAAGAAAGTGGACTTGCAGAGCATTAAAAACCGCCGCAATATTTCTAAAAGTTGTAACTAAATTTTAAACTTTTGCATATATATATAATGGTGAGAAATTTATTTTAGGGGGAAATATGCAGTATAAATGTCCTTACTTATGCTATTGTGGAATGCCTATGTCTAACATGCCAGAAGAAAATGATAGGGATGAAGATGATGAAAAGTTAAAGGGAATGTATCCTGAGCTTTATAATCAAGTTATACCTATGATAAAGTATCATTGTAATGTTATGGAATATAAATATGGTAAGGAATATTGTCCATCTAAGGACTGGGTTAAAAAAGTTTGTGATGACATAATGGACAAATGCCATATAAAAGATGATGAAAATGATGTAAATGATGTAAATGATGTAAATGATTATAGAAGCCCTAATGGAATATGGTGGGGGCCAAGACCTTTACTTGAAATACTTTTACTTAGTGAACTACGTGGAAGAAGAAGACGTAGAAGAAGACGTAGAGGAAGAAGACGTAGAAGAGATCATGACTGGGGAGATTGGGATTAATAAGTTTAATGGCTGCTTTTTAGCAGCCATTTTAATTTTAATCGATTAAAAGTAAAGTAAATTTTATCAGTAATATACAAGGAGATTTAAATTATATGTAGAATAGTTTAATAATGAAATGCCTTGAATGAATTTAAACATGCTAATTTGTAATAAAATCATGTATGAAATGGGGTGAGGATAATGTTAGATATAAATTTAACTATAGATAATATGACTATTTTGAGTATACAAAAAGAGGATGTAATATATGTAGACGATTATTTGAAGAATCAATGTAGGTCACAGAAGGAAGAATTGGAAGTAGGAGATATTTATGAAAAATTTTTGGAGTATTATGTAAGTGAAAATGAGTTCTTTTTGAAGATAAATGATAAAGAAAATCATGAGATTTTAGGAATTATAAAAGGTAGAGTTGAATTTAAGAATCCTCATGAAGCATGGATATGGTCTATTTCTTTAAATAAGTCTATGAGAAGCAAGGGAATAGGAAGCATAATCTTAAAAAAATTGAGTATTTATTTAAAAGAAGAGTATGGGGTAAGAGATTTTTATACACGCATTATAAAAGAGAATGGTTCTAAGTTGAAATTTTGGACTAGAAATGGATACGAAGTTATAAGAGTTTCCGAAGAACTTTATAAGGCAAATAATAAAAGAAGCAATATGTTTATATTAAAAAAATCCTTAGGGAGGTATAATAATGGACAAATTTATGCAATGGAGAAATGAAAAGTTAATAGAAAGAACTATTGAAAATTTAAAAAGAAATAATATGGAAGCAGTTTTAGTGCAGGATGAAGTAGAACTAATTGGAAAGTTAAATGAGTTAATAAAAGAGGGGACTGTAGTATCTGTAGGAGGTTCTGAGACTTTATTGGAAACAGGAGTAATAGATTATCTAAGAAACGGTAATTTCACATTTTTAGATAGATATGATTCTAATTTAACAATTCAGGGAAGAAAAGAACTTAATAAAAAGGCCTTTTGTGCCGATACTTATTTATGTAGTTCTAACGCCATAACGGAAAATGGAGAATTATTTAATGTGGATGGAAATGGTAATAGGGTAGCAGCTATGCTTTTTGGACCAGATCAAGTTATTGTAGTATGTGGTGTAAATAAAATAGTAAAAGACTTAAAGGAAGCAGAACAGAGAGTAAAGAAAATTGCAGCTCCTGTAAATGCAAAAAAGTTAAATAAAAATACCCCATGCGCAAAAGTTGGATATTGTATGGATTGTAATAGCGATGATAGAATTTGTTGCGATTATGTAATAATGAAAAAACAAAGAAATGATAGAATAAAGGTTATTATATTAAACAAAGACTTAGGATTTTAAAAAAATAAACAAAATATACAGATAATTTAAAAAAAAGTGTTAACTTTTATTGACTAAGTATTAACAAATCATGTATAATAAAACAAGGAAATATATGAAATAGACTCAAACTAATCATTTCGATAAAATCATATATAATAATACTCATGAAAATCAAGAAAATATAAACTATATAAATAAGCTGAATCCCGGAAAATATCTGGGTACGGAGGAACCAATGTATTGGGGTTAATCTTAGTATACTATTAAATATATTAAGTAGGGGTACCTTTACCCGAACCCGTCAGCTAACTTCGGAGGCAAAGAAAGGCGGATAATAAATGAATAACAAAAGACAAAGTATAGTGGTAAGTGTAATTTTCTTTTTATCATTAACATTTCTAGGAGCGCTAAAAAATAATAGCGTACAAGCTGATTCAGTAAATTTAACTTCTAAAAATTTAGCTGTTCGTGCAGCAACAGTTAACAGGAATAAAGTCATAGTAGTACCTAAAAAAGAAACTGTAAATCCAACTGCTAAAGCAACTGCTAAGAAAGCTACTGTAAGCAGAGGCTCAAACGGAAGAGTAGATGTAGTGTCTTATGCATATAAGTTTATGGGAAAACCATATGTTTGGGGTGCAGCTGGCCCATCAGCTTTTGATTGTTCAGGATTCACTTTGTATGTATATAGAGCATTTGGAGTAAATTTAGGCCATTATACAGGAACTCAATTTGCAACAGGACAAGCTGTATCTAAAGAAAGTTTATTGCCTGGAGATTTGGTGTTTTTTAATACAGATTCCTCAATTTCACATGTTGGAATATATGTAGGTGGAGGACAATTCATTCATGCATCATCAGGAAGTGGGAAAGTTATCGTAAGCAGTCTTTCAGGAAGTTATTATGCTTCCAGATATGCAGGAGCTAGAAGGGTACTTCAATAAATAATAGATAATAAGTAATGATTAATATATAAAGTCAGTTTTTAACTGACTTTTATTTTATTTAGGACAAATATATTACAAATTAGTAGTAAGTTTAGTGCTAAATGATTAGGAAGTTAAATTTAAATATTTAATGATAGAATCTCTTAATCATAATTTTAAGTAAAGTATAATATTATTATATAGGTAACATATGAGCAAAATTTATATATGCTTTTTATAATAAGGTGGAGGATATCTTAGTAATGGTTTCAATGTATTGAATACTTAAGAGGGAGTGGTGAATATAAAGTATACAAGATATGATTTAAAGAGAAAAAGAAAAGATAATGTTATTTTTTTTATTATACTTATAATGATACTTATACTTTCATTCTTAATAGGAAGTATATTCTTCAAATTATTTATTAAGAATTCCTCTATAATTAAAACACAAGGAAAGGTTACAGAAACTAAAGTTAATGATAAAAATATAAATAATAAGGGTGAAACCCCTAAGCAATCAATAATAAGTAATAATAGCTTTATTTATGTGGCAATACAGGGTGGAATGTTTGGGAATGAAACTGGTGTAGAAAAGACTAGAAGTCAATTAAGCTCTTATGGGAACCCATTTGTTATAAGTGATGATAAATATAAGAGAGTTTTTCTAGGTATATATACAGAGGATGCTGCAAAAGTCATAATAAACACTTTAAATACTAATAAAGTATCAAATTCAACTATGAAGTTTGAAATAAAGGTAAATAATTTATGTGATATGGAAATAAGTGAAATATTAAATGGATATATACAAGTCCTTGGGAAACTATCTGAAAAGAATGTAAAGGCAATACAAACTCAAGACTTTAAGAATTGGTGCAAATCATTAGAGGCTGTAGATCAAGAAAGTCCAAATATTAAAATATTAAATGAATTAAAGGATAAAGTGGGAAAATTGCCAAATGAATTAAGCAATGATAAAACAGCAGAAAATTATATGTTTATCTATTCTATACTTCAAAAAATGAAATAAAAATGCGAAGCATTTTAAATTAATAATAATCTCTAATCTTCAACTGCTAGAACATAGATTTATATAGTCTTTTAGCAATTGTGATTAGAGATTAAAAATGCTCGCATTTTTTATTTTTCCTTTTTTAAGGACTTATCTGAAGGAGTTTTATTTTTTTTTTTAGATTCGGAGTTAGAATTATTGCTTTCATCAAAATTTTTCTTCGAGGTTGCATCTTTTGCATTCTTACTATTAGTGTTACCATTATTTTTATTATCATTGGTTTCTGTTTTAATATCATCTTTTTTGTTATAGGAGTCATTAGTAGATGTTTGAGAGCCTTTTGTGTTGGAATTTGAATTAGTGCTTTCTGAATTATTTTTTGTTCCATTTCTAGAGTTATTTTCATCATTTAATTTATTAGAATTTTTATTTGTATTTATTAAGTTAGTGTCTTTATTATTTGATTTTTTATTGTTTATAGAAGGCTTATTATTAATTTTTACTTCAAGTGAAATTCCATGTTCGTGAACGATAGTTTCGAAGGTTGATACATTTAAATTTTTACCTGTTACTTCTAAACTAATAGATTTACTTGCCTTATAATCTTCTGTGATAAATTTTTGATGCTCACTTTCTGTTACGATTAAGCATAGCGCATCATTAAAATTTTTGTTTTTAATATTTATACTATCTAATATAACTTTACCATCAGAGTTTAAGGCACTAGAATGAATAACCTTATTAAATAAATTAGTTTTTAATTGAACGGATGGGTTTATACTGAGATTTAAAGTAGCAACTGGAGTATAATAAGCACCCAATCCACCACCTAACACTGTAAACGTAATAAGTGCAGCAACTAATGCCTTAGGTATATTTCTAATAAAGCTAGTTTGGCTGATAGTTTTAATATACTCCTCCCCTACATTCATGTCCTTAGTAGCAAGCACTTCTATAAATTCGCCTGTAGAAGTTAAAAGTACTGCTTTGTTTTTTTGAATTTCAATTATTATACCTTTAATATTATTCATTTTTATCACCTACACCTATATTAAGATAAGATTTTAGATATAAATACTCATCATTTGACATTATTAAAAAAAGTACAATTATGTATTTTCTCCATCGTTCTAATAACTTTCTGTTACAACCAGTTAAAACAGTTAGTTGCTTTATAGGAAGAGCTTTATTTTTTCTTATATATGTACTTATATCATCATTCTTAGTGCAGCATAAGGCAATATTTAGCAGATGGCTCCTTGTATCTATGTGTTTAGGAGAATGATTTATCAAATCCGTAAATGTAAGCTTAAAATTAGCAAGCTCATTTTTAAGTGCATTAATTTCATCAATTCTTTGTTCGCTTTCCTTTTGAATTTCATATTGATTAATAGAGTTTTTGTAATCAATATATGTAAAAGATTCTTCATTATTATCAAATACTAGTAAAGAATTATTCTTATCTTTTCTAAAAAAATCGATTATTGAATTATTTATAAGTACCTTAGCGTAGCTATGAAAGTTTCCTTTAGTATGATTATAAGTATCCAAGGCTTTATTAAATGCAATCATTGCTATACTTAATTCATCATCATTTTCCCAATGAAGTATTCTTTTGCATATTTTATAAGTGCACCCATATATAAAATTTTTATTTTCTTCTATAAGTTTATTTTTATCTTTAACCTCAGAAGGATTTATATTATCCATAATCTCACCCCTTCTTATAAGTATATACGTTCATTATAATAAATTTTAGAGGGTTAGGTAAAACTTAAAATTTGGCAATACTCACCCCCTTAAAAAACATATGTCTTCCCGTATTGATAAGTGAAAATAATAAACAGTGAAATGTTTCAAGTACTTGAGATATGCCAATTTAAGGAGGATATTAAATTATGAAAAAATCTATAACATTATTAACAGCTTTAGCAATTGTTGCTACAATTAACACTAATACCTTTGCTGCAGGGGAGGTATCTCTAAAGGATAAGGCTGGTGTAACACCTGACAGTATTATGTATAAATTAGATTGCCTAGTTGATAGTTTTAAAATAAAATTATCAAAGAATGGGGAAGCGAAAATTAAATTGCTACTAAATATTGCTCAGGAAAGACTTGGAGAAAGTCAAGCGATGGCAGAAGAAGGTAATGAAGAGTTAGCAAAAGAGTCAGTTGAAAAATATGAAGAGAATATGCAAGAAGCTGAAAAAGCTTTAGAAGAAATGCAAGAAGATACTGTAATAGGTGACGAATCACAAGATGATAAAGACTTAGCAGATGAAGAGAATGCTGAAGATACAGAAGTTGTAGAGAATGAAGAGTTGGAAGAAATCGAAGATAAAATATTAGAAAACCAAAAAAACTCAATTGAAGTTTTAAAAATCGTTAAAGACAAAGTTTCTGAAAATGCACAAGATGTAATTGCGAAAGTTATAGAAATGCAAACACAAAAGGTAGAAGCTATGACTGAAATAAAACAGGCAAGAGAAGAATTAAAAGAAGCTAAAAGAGAACTTAATACAGTTAAAGACAGTCTAAACGAAGCCAATGAATCAGGAGATGATGAAGCAATAAAATTAGCTAAGGATTCTTATGAAAAAAGTTTAACTGATTATAATAAACAAAAGGAAGAATTAAAGATTTTAGTACAAGCTAAAAATGCAAATAAGATGAGTGTAGGGCAGTTAAAGAAAGAAGAAAAGAAATTAGAAAAATCAGCAGGCGATGTAAATGAAACAAAGACTAAGACTAATACTAATACTAAAGAAACACCAGTTAATAATCAAGAAGATAGCTCCGCCGATGATATAGTTGATGAAACTAATGCTACAGTTAAAACTAAAAATGTAAATAATAATCAAACCAAAGCAAAAGCCGAGGTTAAAGATAAAGATGAGTCTGTAAATAATAAAAGAAAAGACATTAATCAATCATCAAATAATGAAAAAGCTAAAGAAAAAATGGAAAAAGAAGCTAAATAAATAACTAGAAAAATAAATTAAATTTAAATGCGAAGCACTTTTAAGATATTAGTTTCTAATATTTAGTCGCTTAAAGGATTATTAAATCCATTCTTAGTGATTAAATAGTAAAGATTAGTAATCAAAAAGGTGTTTCGCATTTTTTTCAATATACGACAATACTTTCCATAAACAAAAAAATTTTAACAATATTGTATATGGACTTGTTTAACAAATTATTAAATGTTAAACTATTAAAAGACATAAAGTAAATGATATTAATTTATTTATAAAACCTGTTCTGAATAAGATATAAATCAGGTAAAAATGGAAATAATATTACATGCAAAACTTAAAAAGGCGATGATAACATGGAAATTATATTAGCATCAGCTTCTGAAAGAAGAAAAGAACTGCTAAAAAGAATAATTAATGACTATGAAGTGATTACAAGTGATTTTGATGAATCTGAAGTTGCGTTTCATGGAAATGAAGCTGAGTATGTAATGAAAATTGCAGAAGGAAAATCTTTAGCAGTAGCAAGGAAATTCCCAAACTCAGACAAGATAGTGATTGGATGTGACACTGCAGTATTTTTTGGAAACAACGTATTAGGTAAGCCTGAAAATTCTCAACACGCTTTTGAAATGCTTAGTATGTTAAGTGGTAATATTCATAAAGTGTACTCAGGGTTAGCTATAGTTGATATATCAAAAAATATGGTAAAAAAAGACTATGTATGTACAGAAGTAAAGTTTTCAAAGCTATCTACTGACCAGATATTAAATTACATAAAAACTGGAGAGCCTATGGATAAGGCAGGGGCTTACGGTATACAAGGCTATGGTGGGATTTTTGTTGAAAAAATTCATGGATGTTATTATAATGTTGTAGGACTGCCAATAAACAAATTGTATGGAATGTTAAAAGAATATTAGTACACAATTAAAATTAAACATGAGCTATATGATAGATATCCATTTACAAGGAAGTTATAAATTTCTGAAAGTAATACAGGGATGGGGGTAAAGCTAATCTATAAGGGAGTAATTAAAATGAATGATTCTTTAAAGATTATGGATTTACCTGAAGGTGAAAGGCCTAGAGAAAGACTTTTTAAATATGGGCCAGAGTCGTTGTCAAACATAGAACTTTTGGCAATTATCCTTAGGACAGGTACTAAAAAGGATAATGTGTTAAACCTATGCGGTAAGCTTATGAAGGGTTTAGGAGGATTAAATGGTCTTATAAATTCTTCAGCAAATGAGCTAATGAATATTCAAGGTATAGGAAGTGCTAAGGCTGCTCAAATAGTGGCATTAAGTGAACTATCAAAAAGATTTAAGGCTCATAAGTCTGGGGAAGAGTATAAAATTACTAAACCTCAGGATGCAGCAAACATTGTAATGGAAGAAATGAGATACTTAAAAAAAGAAATTTTGAAAGTAATAATGCTAAATACAAAAAATGTAGTAATAAAGGTTAAGGATGTTTCTATGGGAAGTTTAAATTCTTCTATTGTTCATCCTAGAGAAGTATTTAATGAAGCAATTAAAAATAGTAGTTTTTCAATAATTATATGTCATAATCATCCATCTGGTGATCCGAGTCCAAGTAATGAGGATTTAAATGTTACCAAAAGACTCAATGAATGTAGCAAAATAATAGGAATAGAGCTATTAGATCACATAATAATTGGAGATGGAGTTTATATAAGTTTAAAAGAAAAAGGTAAATTGAAAGGAGAAAATTAGATGCGTTTATTTGGAATGTCTAGGGATTTAGGTATAGATCTTGGAACAGCTAACACTCTTGTATATGTAAAGGGAAAGGGAATACAGCTCCGCGAACCATCAGTAGTTGCTATAAATACTAATACTAAAAAGGTTTTAGCTGTAGGAGATGAAGCAAAGCAAATGATAGGAAGAACTCCAGGGAATATTGTAGCCATAAGGCCAATGAAAGATGGAGTTATTGCAGATTTTGATGTAACACAAGCGATGATTAAGAAATTTATTGAAAAAGTAAGCCCTAAAAGTGCTTTTACAAGTCCAAGAATAGTAATATGTTATCCATCAGGAGTAACACAGGTAGAAAAAAGATCTATTGAAGAAGCTGCAAAGTCTGCAGGAGCAAGAGAAGTACATCTTTTAGAAGAACCAATGGCTTCAGCAATTGGAGCAGGGCTTCCTGTAAATGAGCCAACAGGAAGCATGATTGTAGACATTGGAGGAGGAACTACAGAAGTTGCTATTATATCCTTAGGAGGAATAGTTACAAGTAAATCCTTAAGAGTGGCTGGAGATGAACTTGATCAATCTATAATAGATTACGTAAAGAAACAATATAACCTTATGGTAGGTGAAAGAACAGCAGAAAATATAAAAATAGAGTTAGGTTCTGCTTATGTATTAGAAGAAGAAATTTCAATGCAAATAAGAGGTCGTGATTTAATCACAGGACTTCCAAAAGTTATTGATATTACAAGCACTGAAGTTAGAGAAGCCTTAAGAGAGCCTATAGCAGCTATTGTTGATGCTATAAAAAGTACGTTAGAAAAAACGCCACCAGAACTTGCAGCAGATATAATGGATAAGGGTATAATGCTTGCAGGTGGAGGAGCAATGTTAAGAGGACTTGACAAGCTTATATATGATGAGACACACATGCCTGTTCATACAGCTGAACTTCCTATTGATTGCGTTGCTCTTGGAGCGGGAAAAGCATTAGATACTTTAGATAAGCTTTCAGCGAGCAAGAAAAGGTAAGTATGAGATTTTTCAAAAATAAACTGACAGTAACAATAATTGTTCTGTCAGTTACATTTTTAATATTAATTGGTTATAGTGCAAAAAGGGATAAGGTATCTTTTGCTGAGAGTAGTGTAGGTGGAGCTTTAAATACTGTACAAGGAGGCTTGTACAATTCAGGCAGTGGTGTGAAGGATTTTTTAGGATTTATTTTAAATTTTAATGTAATAAGAGAAGAGAATAATAATCTTAAAGCTAGGAATAATGAGCTAGAAAGTAAGGCGTTAGAGTATGATGCTTTAAAAAATGAAAATGAAAGATTAAGAGAAATGCTTAACTTTAAAAATCAAAACTCCCAATACAATTATATAGGAAGTGACATAATTGGTAAAAGTGGAGGAAGTTTTTTAGATGAGTTTACTATTAATAAAGGAAAAAATGACGGAATAGAGAGACAGATGGTAGTAGTTACCTCCCAAGGATTAGTAGGTCAAGTTACATCTGTAGGCAATAGTTGGGCTATTGTACAAACTCTTTCTAATGAAAATATTGCAGTTAGTGGAATTGTTCAAAGCACTAGAGAAAGTGTAGGAATTATAAAAGGGTATAGGGATAGTGATAATACACAGTTAGCAAAAATATATTATTTACCTTTGGATTCAAAGATAAAGGAAAATGATGTAATACTTACATCAGGACTTGGCGGACTATATCCTAAAGGTATAAGAATTGGTTATGTTATAGGTGTAGAAGAAGATAAAGGAAAAGTAATGAAAAATGCAATTATTAAGCCCTATATAAATTTAAATAAGTTAGAGGAAGTTTTTGTAGTAGTTCCCAAAAATAAAATAGACAAAACATATTAAGGTGATAAAAATGAAAAAAATTTTAACTTTGGCAGGCTTGACTATTATTATGCTAATTTTAGATAATTCGGTGGTGCCCTTTTTTTCTATAAAGGGGTTTTCACCTAGTTTGTTATTTACATTTATAATTAGTTATTCTATAGTAAACGGATACTCAGAAGGACTTTGGCTGGGGGTATTTGCAGGATTGTTTCAAGATATTTATTTTGCAAATATTCTTGGAGTAAATGCTTTAACTAATATGATATGTGCTGTGATATCAGGCTTTATAGGAGTAAGTATTTTTAAAGAAAAAACTCTTATACCTGTACTATCAAATTTTGTTATAAGTATATTTAAAGGGATTTTGGTTTTTGTAATTCTATATGTAGTAGGAGTAGGAATGAGTTTTAGATTTGTGTTTTTTAACAGCTTATATAATTTATTTTTATCTATACCCGTATATAGATTAACTTATAAGTTATGTAGTATAGATTATATGAGACGAAATTGGAAATTTTAAAGGAATGGTGAGCTATGAAAGAAAAAAAGAAAAAACTTAATAGATATACCGCTTTTTTTGTAGTAATGGCTGTAATTTATTCTATCATTGGAAGTAAACTTATTAGCCTACAAGTAATTAAGACAGAGGAATACAAAGAAAGAGCAAATACTAGAGCAATTACAGAAGTGCCAGATCCAGCTCCTCGTGGAAATATTGTAGATAGAAATAATATAGTGCTTGGAACTAGCCGTCAAAGTTATATGCTTGTATACAATGAAACAGATGAAAGTAAAAAGTACTTTTTTGAGACCATGGATAAGGTATTTAAACTTCTTGATGATAATAAAGAGCAACAACAAGATGAATTTGAATTAAAAGTGAATCCTTTTAGGTTTGAATTTAAAACTGATGATGTAAATGCTAGAAGAACTTTAGAAGTAAGATTTAAAAGAGATAGAGGATTGAATGAACAAGTACAAAAAGAACTATTTCCAGGTAAAAAGGAAAAGTTAACTAAAGAAGAAGAAAAACAAATAGATGAAGAATTACTAAAGATATCTCCCGAGGAAACCTTTAACTATTTGATAAAACAATATGATATAACTCCAAAAAGTGATTTCAAAAATCTTTTAGCTCAATACAAAATATCACCAAATGAAGCTGTAAGTGAGATTGTTAAAAGATTTAATATAAAAGATGCTACAAGTTTAAACATTAAACTAGATGAGTATAAAAACAATACTAAAAATTCAAAAGCCATTTTGGACGGATTAATAGAACAATATGATATAGAAAAGCTTCAATATAGTTTAGAAAAACAGCGAAAATATATGATTATAAAAGATACAATTAAAATGCAGAGTTTTTCTGGATATAAACCTGTAACTATAGGAAGTAATATAAAAAAGGAAACAGCTTTTATATTTTTAGAAAGATTAAATGATCTTCCAGGTATAGATGTGAGTACACAGCCACTAAGAACTTATCCTTACGGAGAACTTGGTTCAGCATTTTTAGGATATATATCAAAAATTAGTGGAAATACGGAAAAATACAGCGAAAAGGGATACGATGTAAGCAGTGATTATGTAGGAACTGCAGGTCTTGAGTATGTATACGAGGATAGACTTAAGGGTTCTAAAGGCGGAAGAATAGTTAAACTTAATAAGCAAGGTAGAATAATAGAGGAGTTAGGAAGAAGGGAACCATATCCTGGAGAAACGCTTAAACTCACTATTGATAAGCATGTACAATTAGCAGCAGAAAAATCCTTAGACCAGGTAATGGCGAATTTAAGAGCAAATCCAATAAGTTATGACGGAGCCAATTCTAGTAATGCAACAAGAGGAGCTGCGGTAGCTATTGATGTAAATACTGGAGGAGTATTAGCGCTCGTAAGTAGACCAGGCTACGATCCAAATATATTCTCTACCCCAGGAAAACTTACTACAGAACTATATAATAAGTTTTTTAATCCTGATTTGGAGGTCTTTGCAAAAGATTATATAGGTGGGAGAGGACTTCCTGTAACTGTAGATGAAATATTTCCACCAGTAGATAAATCAAGTAAGGGAAGTAAAGTTTTAAGAAAGGATCCATACGATATTTATCCAAAGCCTTTTTATAACTATGCTACTTCATCACTTACGGCACCAGGATCTACTTTCAAGCCATTAACTGCTATAGCGGGTATGGAAGAGGGCGTATTGTCGGCTAATGAGACAATATATGATGCACTAGTATATACAAAACACGGATATAATGGTAGGAGCTGGAATACATCAACTAAAGGAAATATAAATGTAGTTGAAGCATTAGCATATTCTAATAACTACTTTTTTTATGAGGTAGGAGATAGACTTTATCAAAGAGGACTCGATACCTTAGCGGAATATGCATGGAAGTTTGGACTTGGAGTAGACCCGAATTCAAAAGAAGATCCATCTACAGGTATTGAAATACCAGAGAATTACGGGCAAGTATTTAATGTCCAATCTGTGAAAAATACATCTTCCATATATCATTTATGGAATTTGTATGAAGATCTAAGAAAAATTAAGAAAAATAAGAGCACAGGTGAGTATGAAGGAATAGACATTGAGATAAAAAAGGGAGAAAGTAAACAGTTAACAGAGATTAAAGAAAAAATGCAAAATACTATAAGACAACAAATGAGATATAAGAATGTTAAAGATTTTTCTAAGACTGTAACGGGATTATTCAAAGAACTCATATCAGCTGATGAAAAGTTAAAAAATAAAGGCTTTACAGATGGTGATATAAATATTGCAATAAGTAAGATTAGTCAATCAGTAAATTCGGTAACTGAAGAAGCAACTAGACCGGGTAATGTATACAATGCATCTATAGGTCAAGGTACAAATCAATTTACGCCGCTCCAATTGGCGAATTATGTATCCATGATTGCTAATGGAGGTAAAAGATATAAGCTTCATTTGGTAGATTCATTTTTGGATTCAAATAATAAAGTGATTCAACAGGTACAGCCAGAGGTTATAGATGAAATAAAATTAAAACCTGAGACAATAAACACAGTGAAGCAAGGAATGCTTGCGGTTACCTCATATGAGGAGGGAACCGGAGCTACTGTGCTTAAGGATTTCCCTATTCATACCGCTGGTAAAACAGGATCAGCTACATTTAATGAGCAGATACAGGATAAAATAGGGAGAACTTCCTCCGCAGTATATGTTGGATTCGCTCCGTATGATAATCCTAAAATTGCCATATGTGTATTAATATTTGATGGAGCTCATGGAGGTTTTGCAGCCCCTGTTGCAAAGGCTATGTATGAGGCTTATTTTAGAGAAGAACTTGCTAAGATGAATTACACACCAGAGTTTAAATTTGACTAATTAATAATAGGGCATGTACATGATAATGTATGTGCCCTGCATGATTTATAGAAATCTATGATTTCGTTATAAATCAGTACATCTCAGCTAAACTGAGATGTTTCTATTAAAAAATTTGGGATTTATTATAATGTTAGAAGGAATTGAGAAGTATTTGTTGAAATATAAACATAAGCCCAGTTTTGGAGGTTAGCTATGATAGATGACAGCATAATTATTAAGGGAAATAGAGAAGGCTTAAATGCAGTTATTAATATGAATAAGTTCAAAGACGTTGACGAAATGCTGGACTCTCTCATTGAAAAGTTGTCTAGAGGAAAGGTGTTTTATAAGGGGGCTACCCTAAAAGTCACTACACAACTAAAACACATTAATGAAAGAGAATTAAGGAAACTTAAAGACATTCTTTTCGATGAGTTCTTAATAAAAGATTGTATATTTGAAAATTCTGAGGAAACAATAACTAAAGTATTTTCAGGTGTGAACGAAGGTAGAACTAAGTTTGTAAAAAGAACTGTAAGAAGTGGACAAGTTATAAATTACCCAGGAAATTTAGTTATAATAGGTGATGTGAATTCAGGAGCAGAAATTTATGCTTCTGGTAATGTAATAGTTCTTGGCGCATTAAGAGGCTATGTTCATGCAGGATATGAAGGTAATTCAAAAGCAATTGTAGCAGCGTTTTATCTTCAGCCTCAAATACTACAAATTGGCGATGTAGCTACCAGGGCACCTGAAGATAATAGTAAGCCTCAATATCCTGAAGTAGCAAAAGTAAGAGAAAATAGTATAATAGTAGAGCCTTACTTGCCAAACAAATTTATCTAATGGAGGGAAATATATGGGAGACGCTATTGTAATAACATCTGGTAAGGGTGGAGTAGGAAAAACTACTACTACTGCCAATATTGGAACAGCCCTTGCAGCAATGGGTAAAAAAGTAGTTGTTGTTGATGGAGATACTGGACTTAGAAATTTAGATGTTTTAATGGGATTAGAAAATAGAATTGTGTTTACGTTGATGGATGTTATTGAAGGCAACTGTAAATTAAAGCAAGCACTTATAAAAGATAAAAGATTTCCACACCTTTTCTTATTGCCTACTGCTCAAACAAGAGATAAAGATGATATTTCTAAAGAAAATATGTTAGATTTAGTGGAGACATTAAAGAAGGAATTTGACTATGTACTGCTAGATTGCCCAGCTGGAATAGAGCAAGGGTTTGAAAATGCTATAGCAGGTGCAGATAGAGCACTAATAGTTGTAAATCCTGAAGTTACATCTATTAGAGATGCTGATAGAGTTATAGGAAAGTTAGAAGCTAAGGGAATAGAAGACCATCAGCTTATAGTAAATAGAATAAATGCTGAAATGGTTAAGAATGGGGATATGTTAGACGTAAACGATATACTAGATAGTTTAGCAATAAAACTTATAGGAATAGTTCCAGATGATAGAAATATTACTGTTTCTACAAACAAAGGGGAGCCAATAGTTCTTACCGAAGGTACAATATCAGGACAGGCCTTTAAAAATATTGCTTGCAGGGTTTTGGGAGAAAATGTTCCGTTTTTATCTTTAGAGACAGAAAATAAAGGATTTCTACAATCCTTAAAAAAACTATTTGGAATGAAATAGGGGGGATATAAATGGATTTTCTTAATTTTTTTACTCCTAAATCACCATCCAAGAATGTAGCAAAAGAAAGACTTAAATTAATACTTATACATGATAGGGCAGACTTTTCCCCAGAATTACTAGAAAGTATAAGAGAAGATATTATGCAGGTAATTTCAAAGTATGTTGAAATAGATAGGGAAGATATGGAAATTAAAATGACATCCAGTGATGAAGAGCAGAGCTCTTCTCCAGCACTAGTTGCAAGTATTCCTATAAAGAGCCTGAGAAGAAGATAATAAGGATTTAATTTAAAGCTATGTATAATTTATACATAGCTTTTTTGGATGTATATTGTTATAATTTTATAAGTAACATACCAAGTGAATGGGGGGAGAAATGTGCTAGAAAAATTAAAAATAAATAAGAAATTATTGAGAGAATTAGATTTTAGCATAATTTTAATAGTAGCGATTATAGGATTATTTGGAGCTTTAAATATATATAGTGCAACCAATACAAGAGCAGGGATAGCTGTATTTAAGTCTCAGCTTGTGTGGCTTACCATGGGATTTGGTGTTATGTATTTTATATTGGTATTTGATTATTCTTTAATACAAGGATATGCAAATATAATATATTGGTTAGGAGTTATACTTCTTTTTCTAAATGATACTATATTTAAGTCTACAGTAAATGGAGCAGGATCATGGATGAAAATAGGTTCCGTAACAATAGGACAGCCTTCGGAACTTGCAAAGTTAGGGCTTATAATAATGCTTGCTAAAGAATTAGATAGTATGGAGTGTAACATAAATAATCTTAGAAACTTCTTTAAGTTATTAGGATATGCTGCTATTCCAATGATACTTATAATAATACAACCAGATATGGGTATGACTATGGTGTGCTTTTTTATAGTTCTAGGAATATTTTTTGCTGCAGGGCTTGATTCCAAAATTATAGGCGGCGGAATAGCATCAGTTGCAGTTTTAATTGCTATAGTATGGAATTCACCTATTATGCATGAATATTGGAAAGTGCGACTTACTTCCTTTTTAAATCCAGAAAAAGATGAGCTAGGATCAGGTCTTCAACTTATACAATCTCAAATAGGAATAGGGTCTGGTGGAATGCTAGGTAAAGGATTTTTAAAAGGAACCCAAATAGAGGGCGGATTTATACCGGAGTCTCATACGGATTTTATATTTTCAGTAGTAGGAGAAGAATGGGGACTTATAGGAGCTATATTTTTATTATTAATGTATGGAATACTTATATACAAGTTTGTAAATATAGCTAAGACTTCAAAGGATGTGTTTGGGTCAATGGTTACTATTGGAGTGGTTTCTACATTTTTATTTTCAATAATGCAAAACATAGGTATGACTATAGGAGTTATGCCTATTACAGGAATCACACTACCTCTTATGAGTTATGGAGGAAGTTCCATGCTCACGGCATTTATGTCTATTGGATTAGTAATAAATATTGGAATGAGAAGAAAAAAAATTAACTTCTAAATATTTGGAGGGATTTAAATGAATATAGCTTTTATAGCGCATGATAAGAAAAAAGATGACATGGTGGATTTTGTAAAAAGGTATAGAGAAGTATTTGAGGGCCATAACTTATTTGCAACTGGAACTACGGGTAAAAGAATAAATGAGGAATTAGGTCTTGATGTAAAAAGACTTTTATCAGGCCCTATAGGTGGAGATCAGCAAATAGGAGCAATGGTAGCCGAAGGCAGAATGGATTTTGTAATGTTTTTAAGAGATCCTCTTACATCTCAACCTCATGAACCAGATGTAAATGCATTACTTAGAATATGCGATGTACACCATGTGCCTCTAGCTACAAACTTAGCATCAGCAGAAGTTTTTGTTAAGGCGCTAAAGGCTTACATGTAGGAAACTGAGACGTCTTTAATGTTGAACATATAGTATGAGATTTGCATTGTGGAAAGCATTCAATGAGCTTTCTTAGATGCAAATTCTATACGGTAGGTTCAACATTTTTTTATGTAATAACTTTACCTTCTTATAAATATATATATATCAGAGATTTTTACAAGTGGTGTAAAAATGAGTGATACTGAAGGAGGAGAAAGTATGGGAAACTATAATAATCAGTATGAGGATTATTATAAAACCTTAAGAAAAAGTTTTAATACAGGCTATACAAGCTCACAAAGGAAAAGTTCAAGTGGAGTAGGAGAATATTTGCTAAAAAGGCTTCCTAGAGATTTAATTGGAGCCTTAAGCATCATATTTGTTATTATGTTTTGCAAATTAGTTGTAACTCCTCAAACTCAGGCAGTTTATAATTATTCTAAGAATTTAGTAAATGAAAACTATGATTATAAAAGTGCCTTTGCTCAAGTGAAAAGTTTAAATGTAGTAACAATAGAAGATAAGGTTACAAATTTGATGGAGACGCTCAAAAGTAAGATTAGTGGTGAAAAAACTTTAAAAGATAAGGTAAAAGAGAATTTTACACTTCCTGTTCAGGGACAAATAACATCTCCTTATGGGTATAGAATTGATCCTATAGACAAGAAAAGAGCTTTTCACGAGGGGATAGATATAGAGGTAAAGGAAGGAACGGAAGTAAAATGCTCCTATGATGGTACGGTTAAGGATTCTGGACAAGATGAGAAATTGGGTAATTATATACTAATAGATCATGGTGATGGCATAGAAACTAAATATGGTCATTTGAAAGAAATAAAGGTTAAAAAGGGAGATGTGGTAAAAGCCGGTAGTATAATTGCTTTAAGTGGGAATACAGGAAAATCTACTGCACCTCATTTACACTTTGAATTTTTATATATGGGTGAAAATAAAGATCCCAAGGAATTTATAGCAATTTAAGAAATGGAGAATATAAGTTTGATAAAGGTCAGTAAATATTTTTTTCCTTATATAATAGTACTTATATTAATAGGGTATAGGGAGAAGATACTTATATCTTTTCTAATAGTTTTTTTGCATGAACTAGTACATTATAAAACTGCTAAAATACTTGGATTTAATGGTTTTGATATACAAATAATGCCTGTGGGTACTGCACTCGAATTAATAGATATAGATGAAGCATCACCAAAAGAAGATTTAATAATTTCTTTGTCTGCTCCATTTATGAATTTAATTTGTGCAGTACTTTTTTATATGCTGTATCATAAATATAAATTTAACATTTTAAATGAGCTGTACCAGTGTAATTTAACTATAGGTTTTATAAATATGCTTCCTGCATTTCCATTGGATGGTGGAAGAGCATTAAGGAATATTATAAATATAAAGTTTATATATAAAAAAGCAAATAATATAACTATTTACACAAGCATTATAGTAGGGATTTTACTTATGATATATTATCTTTTTTTGTTTTTGGGTGGAACACTCAATATAAGTATAGGAGTCATAAGTATATTTATAATATCTTCGGCCTTGAAGGAAAGGGAAAGGATATGTTATGTTATTATGAAAGATATAATAAAAAAGAAGATTAAATTTTTAAAAAGAGGGTATATAGAAAATAGAGGAATATCTGTACATTGTAAAAAAGATTTACTTTTTATATTAAGCTTGGTTGAAAAAAATAAATACAATATGTTTTTTATATTGAATGATGACATGAAGCTTATAAAAACCATATATGAAGAAGAAACAATTGAAGCTTTAAAAATTTATGGAAATATAAGCATAGAAGAGTATATAAACATAAAGGAATAATTAATAAAATAAATTTCAATTTACAACTAGATGTGCTAGAATATAAAATTGAGTACGTAAGAGGAGGTAATTAGATGAATTTTATTTCAGACGATATTTTATTTAAAGTAGAAAAACCAGCTAGATATATAGGCGAGGAGCTAAATTCATATAAAAAGGATAAAAGTAAGGTAGATATAAGATATGCATTTTGTTTCCCAGATGTTTATGAGGTTGGAATGTCTCATTTAGGTACAAAGATATTATATTACTTATTAAATGAAAGAGAAGATACCTTTTGTGAAAGAGTCTTTGCACCATGGCCAGATATGGAAGAACAATTAAGGAAAAATAATATACCACTATACGCACTGGAAAGCAAAGATTCACTAAAGAATTTTGATATTTTAGGTTTTACGCTGCAATATGAAATGAGTTACACTAATATATTAAATATGTTAGATATGGCAGGAATCCCTGTTAGGGCTTCACAAAGGGGAGAGGATGATCCAATTGTAATGTTTGGAGGACCTTGCGCATATAATCCTGAGCCTCTTTATGACATAGCAGATTGCTTTGTGCTAGGAGAAGGTGAGGAAATTACTAATGAATTATTAGATGTATATAAGGAATTTAAGGGAAAGTCAAAGAAGGAATATTTGAAGGCAATATCAAAGATTCAAGGTATATACGTTCCGTCATTATATGAAGTATCTTACAACGAAGATGGAACTATACAGGAATTTAAGCCTACAGAAGAAGGTGTGCCTAAAACAGTTAAAAAAAGGATAATAAAAAATCTAGATGATGTAGCTTATCCGGATAAATTAATAGTTCCTTATGCTGAGATAGTACATGACAGAATTACACTTGAAACTTTTAGAGGGTGTACACGTGGATGTAGATTTTGTCAAGCGGGCATGATTTATAGACCATTAAGAGAAAAGAAAACAGATACACTAATGGAACTTGCTGAGAAGCTTATAAGAAATACAGGTTATGAAGAAATTTCACTTACTTCATTAAGTATCTGCGATTATTCAGATATCGGAAATTTAATTAATTCGATAATGGAAAAGTATAAGAATGAGAAGATAGGAGTATCACTTCCATCTATTAGAATAGATTCTTTTTTTGTAGAACTTATAAATGAAATTCAAAAGGTTAGAAAAACAGGACTTACCTTTGCTCCAGAAGCTGGAAGTCAGAGAATGAGAGATGTTATAAATAAGGGAGTTACAGAAGAAGATTTAATAAGGTCTGTAAGCAGCGCCTTTAATTCAGGATGGTCTACAATAAAGCTTTACTTTATGCTAGGGCTTCCATATGAAACTCTTGAGGATGCTAAGGGTATAGCAGATCTTACTGAAAAGGTTGTAGACGAATATTATAAGATTCCTAAGGATAAGAGAAAAAAGGGGTTAAAAGTTACAGCAAGTGCTGCTATATTTGTTCCAAAGCCTTTTACTCCGTTCCAATGGGTAGCTCAAGCATCACAGGAAGAAGTTATGGGAAAAGTTTATGCAGTTAAGGATAATATTAAGAGCAGAGCTATAAGTTTTAACTATCACGCCTCTAAAGTTAGCTTTTTAGAAGCTATTTTTGCACGAGGGGACAGAAAGCTTTGTGATGTATTAGTAGAAGCCTTTGAAAATGGTGCTAAGTTTGATGGATGGTCAGAGCATTTTAAATATGATATTTGGATGAATGCTCTTGAAAAATGTAATGTATCTGGGGATTTTTATGCTTATAGAAATAGAAGTTATGATGAAATATTACCTTGGGACTTTATTGATATAGGAGTTAATAAAAAGTTCTTGATAGATGAAAATGAAAGAGCAAAGAGAGCAGAAGTGCTTCCGGATTGTCGTCTTGGATGTACTAACTGTGGAGTAAATGTAAATCTTGAAGGGAAGTGTTTTGAAGGTGCGTTATTTAATAAAGTTCAGTAAGGAAAGCAATATAAAATTTATATCTCACTTAGATTTAATGAGAACTATACAAAAAATAATAAAAAGGGCAGCACTTCCGATAGAGTATTCAAAGGGATTTAATCCACATATGACTATTTCTATAGCTCAACCTTTATCTGTTGGAGTATATTCTTCAGGAGAATATATGGATGCAGTATTAAAAGAAGAACTAGATGAAAATGAGATAAAGGAAAGATTAAGTAACAATGTTCCCTCAGGAGTAAAAATACTTGAGGTCGTAAAGGTTAAGAGCTTAAGCGATAAAAAGGTGCCTCAATCTATGGCAGCTATTGAAGCAGCTAAGTATGAAGTAGCTATAAAGTATACTAACTCTTCTATTTTAGAAGAAGAATTAAAAAAGCTTCCAAGATTAAATGAATGGAATATTATTAAAAAAAGTAAAAATGGAGAAAAGGAAATAAATATAAAGCCTTTAATCAAAGAATTTAAATATAAATTAGAAGATAATATATTAAAATTACAAGTGTTATTAAGTGCAGGAAGTAGCGAGAATTTATCTGCTGATCTACTCGGAAAGTTTATAAAAGAAAATACTACAGGGGTTAATGAAGAAGCATTTGTTGATATTCAAAGAAAAGATATGTACGGACTTAAAAATAATAAATATATACCTCTAATTGAGTTACTTTCTAATTATTAAAGGGTGTGAGATAGTTTGAAGGAAATTTTTATTGAACGCAGTAATAAGTTATTAAGAATTGCTGTAAAGAAAAATAATAAGTTAAAAGAATGTTTTATTGAAGAAGAAAACATGGAGCCTTCCCCAGGAGAGATTTATAAGGGTGTCGTGAAGAATATCGTACCTGGGATAAAATGTGCATTCATAGATGTAGGATTTAAAGAAAACTGTTATATGTATATGGATAGAAAGTTTAAAAATACTAATCTTAAAAAGGGAGATGAGGTATTAGTACAGGTAGTAAAAGAAAAGGTAGGCAAAAAGGGACCTAAAGTTACTAGTGCTATATCCATTCCAGGCAGATTTTGTGTTTTAAATACCTTAGACAATGAAATGGTATTTTCTCAAAAAATTAACGATGAAGATGTAAAAAGTAATATAAGAAATAACATAATCAAGCCAGAAGATGTAGGGGTTTTAATAAGAACAAAGGCTTCAAATGTAGATATTAATATTATAAATGAAGAAATAAGAGAGCTCTATGCTACATATAAGAGTATAAAAGGTAAACTTGCCTTTTCAAGTAAGATGGGTATTGTGTATAAGACTGGTGGAGTATTTGGAAGAATAATAAGAGATAAGCTTGACTTAGAAACAACTAAAATATATATAAATAGTGAGGAAGATTATAAGGAAATATCTGATTACTTGATAAAAAACACTGATAATAATACTCACTTAGAATTCCATGATAATGAAAGAGAGTTATTTGATTACTATGGGATAGAAAAGGATATATTAAAGCTTAGAAATCATAAGGTTCAACTAAATTGTGGTGGATATATAATAATTGAAAAAACTGAAGCTATGTATGTAGTAGATGTTAATTCAGGGAAAAACATAGGGAATGCATCACTTAAGAAAACTGCATTCATTACCAATCTTCAAGCGGCAGAGGAAATTGCTCATCAAATAAGACTTAGAAATTTAAGTGGGATTATACTTATAGACTTTATTGATATGGAAGATAGAGAAAATAAAGATAAAGTATATGAAAAACTTTTAAAGGGATTTGAAGATGACAAAAGCAAAACTGTAGTATATCCTTTTACAGAATTAAACCTAGTGCAAATTGCTAGAAGAAGAATGGGAAAGTCTATATATGAATATATAGAAGAGGAGTGCTCTTCATGTCATGGTAAAGGGATGAGATTAAAACTTTCCTATATAGAACTTTTAATAAAAAATGAAATAGAAAAAATAGCTAATCACAAAGAAATAAAAAATATATACATTGAAGTAAATGAAATATATAAAAATGATATAAAAAATGATATATTAGAATTTATAAAAAGCATAGATGCATTAGATAAATGTATATATTTAAATTATATTTCTGGAGAAGAATTTTTTAGTGTGGAGCCATTGTTATTTATCAATCAAATGGAAAACTTAAAATTATACAAGGTATATGGATAAATAACTTTACAAGCACCATTATTTATGATAAAATGGCTTTTGTAGACCGCTCAGAAAAGGTGAAAACTAGCAGAAATTTCTGTGTACCTTAATTGGCGAGACTGGTTTGAGGAGGTGTTTTGAATGTACGCAGTTATAGTTACTGGAGGAAAGCAATACAAAGTTGCTGAAGGAGACGTAATATACGTTGAAAAGCTAAATGCAGAAGCAGAAGCTAATGTAGAAATTACAGAAGTTCTTGCTGTAAGCAAAGAAAATGGTGAATTTGTTATTGGAAAGCCTGTAGTTGAAGGAGCAAAAGTTACTGCTAAGGTTGTAAAGCAGGGCAAAGCTAAGAAAATACTTGTTTTCAAGTATAAGAGAAAGAAAGACTACAGAAAGAGACAAGGACATAGACAGCCATACACAATGTTACAGATAGAAAAAATTAATGCTTAATTATGATTAGCGTTATTTTTCAAAGAAAAGAAGAAAAAATAGTTTCTTTTAACATAAGTGGGCATGCAGAGTCTGTAGACGAAGGATACGACCTTGTTTGCTGTGCAGTTTCAGCTATTTCTATTACGATTGCTAATGGAATTACTGAAATATTGAACATAGATGCTCCTACTAAAGTCAAGGATGGTTTTTTAAGTTTATGCTTAGAAGGTATTTCTAAAGCTAAAGTGGAAGAGTGTCAGGTGCTGTTAGAGACTATGCTTTTAGGATTAAAAAATGTAGAATATAGCTACGGTGATTATATAAATATCATAGTAGAGGAGGTGTAACTCATGATACTAATGAACCTTCAGTTATTTGCTCATAAAAAAGGGGTAGGTAGCTCAAGAAATGGTAGAGATAGTGAATCTAAAAGACTTGGAGTAAAGTCTGCTGATGGACAGTTCGTTTTAGCTGGAAACATATTAGTTAGACAAAGAGGTACTAAGATACATCCAGGTAACAACGTAGGTAGAGGATCAGATGATACTTTATTTGCTAAAATAGATGGTATAGTTAAGTTTGAAAGATTAGGAAGAGACAAGAAGAAAGCTTCTGTTTACCCAGTAGATGTAGAAGAAGTTGTTGTAGCTGAATAATTTAAAGCACCCTTAATATTTTAGGGGTGCTTTTTTTAAGTAAATTAATATTTTTAATATTATAAGCATTAGCAAAGCAGAATATTTGGATAGAATTTTATCAAATTGCTAATAATTATATTATTAATGATATAATTATAATTAGTTTTACATAGGAGAGATGAATATATGTTTATAGATAAAACCAAAATTTTTGTAAAATCTGGAGACGGCGGAAATGGAGCTGTTTCTTTTAGACGTGAAAAGTATATTCCTTTAGGAGGACCAGATGGAGGAGATGGAGGAGATGGGGGAGACGTAATTTTAGTAGCTGACCCTAATATGACCACTCTTTTAGATTTTACATATAAAAGAAAGTATAAAGCTGAAGTAGGGCAAAGCGGATCAGGTTCTAAATGTTATGGAAAAGATGGAGAAGACTTATATATAAAAGTCCCAATGGGTACTGTTATAAAAGAAGCAGAAAGTGGCAAGGTGATGGCTGACTTGTCCCATGCAAATGATAAATTTGTAGTAGCTAAAGGTGGTAAAGGGGGTAAGGGTAATGTTAAATTTTGTACCCCTACTAGACAGGCGCCTAATTTTGCAGAGCCAGGTATGCCAGGAGAAGAATTTAATATAGTATTAGAGCTTAAGTTACTTGCAGATGTAGGGCTACTTGGATTTCCTAATGTAGGTAAGTCAACTATGCTTTCTATGGTTTCAAATGCTAGGCCTAAAATAGCTAATTATCATTTTACAACCTTAAGTCCAAATTTAGGAGTTGTAGGATTATCAGGTATAGAGCCTTTTGTTATAGCAGATATTCCAGGAATTATTGAAGGAGCTGCTGAAGGAGTAGGGCTTGGACTGGACTTCTTAAGACATATAGAAAGAACTAGACTTTTAATACATGTAGTAGATATTTCCGGGATAGAGGGAAGAGACCCTTATGAGGATTTTTTAAAGATAAATGAAGAATTAAAAAGATACAGTGTTAAGCTTTGGGATAGACCACAAATAGTGGCTGCCAATAAGATAGATATATTACAAGACGAAAGTAAATTCGAAGAATTTAAAGAAAAGGTAGAAAAGCTTGGATATAAAAGTATATTTAAGATTTCAGCAGCTACAAGACAAGGTGTTGATGAGTTAATGAAGGAAGCAGCAAGAATACTTTCAACAATACCTGTAGTTGATCTTGAAATAAAAGAAACAGATAAATTTATACCTGAAGAAAAGAAATTTACTTATACTATAAGACAAGAAGAAGATACATTTATAGTAGAAGGAAGCTTTGTAGACAGATTGCTTGCTAGTGTAAATGTAAATGATCCAGATGGCCTTAGATATTTCCATACTGTACTTAAGAACAAGGGCATAATAGATGAATTAGTACAAATGGGAATTGAAGATGGTAATATTGTAAGATTAAATCATTTTGAATTTGAATTTATATTGTAATTTTAGTATTGGAGGGGTAAGTATGATTACTAGTAAACAAAGAAGTTATTTAAGATCTATTGCTCATGATATGCAGCCTATATTCCAGATTGGAAAAGGTGGTATAGAAGAGAGTATGTTAAAACAAATAGATGAAGCATTAGAAGCAAGAGAGATTATAAAGATAAAGGTATTAAATAATAGTGGTTTAGAGGCAAGAGAAGCATCAGATATAATATGTGAAGACTTAAATTGTGAAGGAATTCAGGCAATTGGAAGCAAAATAGTTTTATATAGAAGATCGGTTAAAAAACCAAAAATTGAATTACCATAAGTAAGTTTAGGGGGGAGAAAAGTATGAAGAAAATAGCTATATTTGGAGGTACCTTTGATCCTATTCATAATGGTCACCTCCATATAGCCTATGAGGCTCTATATAAACTCAATCTAGATGAAATAATATTTGTGCCGGCTGGCATTCCCCCTCATAAAACTAAAAGAAAACTTGCAAGTTCAATTTCCAGATATGAAATGGTAAAAATGGCTACGAGAAACGAAAAAAGGTTTACTGTAAGTGATTATGAAATAAACAAAAAAGATATAAGTTATACTTTTGAAACTCTTAAACATTTTACAACTAAATATCCTGATGGATCTTGGTACTTTATTACAGGTGCTGATGGATTAATGGACATAGAAAACTGGAAAAATGTAAAAGAAATATTTAAGCTCTGTAATTTAGTGGTATTTAATAGACCAGGAAATAATAAATATGATATAATTTTTCAAAAGGAAAAATTAGAAGAAAAATATAAAGGAAATATAATTTTTTTAGATATACCTTTATTAGATATTTCGTCTACAAATATAAGAAAATTAATTTCAGAGGGAAGAAATATAAGTTATTTTGTTCCGGAAGGTGTATACAATACTATAAAAGAATTAAAGTTATATGATTAATTTTATGGGAGTGATAGGGATGTGGAGCGAAGAAAAAATGGAGCAGTACTTAAAAGAGAATTTAGACTCCAAAAGATATGCCCACAGTGTAAGTGTTAGGGATACAGCTGTAAAAATGGCAGAACAGTTCAATGAAGATATAAATAAAGCGAGAATAGCTGGACTTCTTCATGATTGTGCTAAAAATTTAAGAGGATATGAACTTATAAATACTGCTAAAAAATATGGATATAATGTATCAGAAATATATCAAAAGAGTCCTCAGCTTCTACATGGTCTTGTTGGGGCTATAATCTCAAAAGAAATTATGGGTGTAAAAGATAAAGAGATTTTTAATGCTATAGCATATCATACTACGGGAAGAAGAAATATGACTATGTTAGAAAAAATGATATATTTAGCAGATTACATAGAGCCTTTAAGAAAATACCCTGGTGTAAGTGAAATAAGAGAATTAACTTATAATGATATAAATAAAGCTGTGTTACGTTCTTTTGATAATACAATAAAATATGTAATAGATAGAGGGCAAATGATCCATCCAAATACCATAGAAGGAAGAAACTACTTAATTAAAATATTGGAGGATTAAAATGGAAGAAAAAAATAAAAATAAAAAAAATACAAAAAGAAGAAAAAAGAAATCTCATAAAGGGCCTGTACTTCTTATAGCTTTCTTTTTAATAGTTGCTGCAGTTGGAGGATTCTATGTATATCTTTTAAATTTTAGCAATAATTCATCTAAGCTTCCAAGTCCTAACATCAGTAAACAAGTTGAAAAAGATGAGCCAGTTAATATTTTAGTTATGGGAGTTGACATAGGAAATCCTAAAAATTCGGCAGAACCTAAGAGAACAGATACTATAATTTTACTTCATTATAATCCAGTAAGTCAAAAGGCGGAAATGATTTCGATTCCTCGTGATACTTTAATACAGATTAATGGGAAAAATCAAAAAATAAATGCTGCTCATGCTTTTGGTGGAGTAAATTTGTTAGTTGAAGAAGTAGAAGAATTGCTTAGCATAGATGTAAATTATTATGCTAAGGTAGATTATGATGGATTTAGAAATGTAATAGATAGTATTGGTGGAGTTGATGTGACAATACCTAATAATATGTATTATGATGATGCTTCACAAAACTTGCACATTAACTTTAAAAAAGGTGAGAATGTACATTTAGATGGTAAAAAGGCAGAAGAATTTTTTAGATGGAGACAGAACAATGATGGTACAGGCTTGGCGAATGGAGATATTGGAAGAATAGAAAATCAGCATATGCTTATGGAAAAAATAATAGATAAGTTTAAAAGCCCTGCAATACTTCTAAGAATACCAAGTTTAATGTCAGCTCTCCCAAAGTACGTGGAGACAAACATGAATCCAGATGAAATTATTAAATACGCCTATAATTTTGGATATAAAGTAGACAAATCTAATATGAAAATGGCTACACTTCAAGGAGAAGGTGAATATATAAATGGAGTATCTTATTATATATTCAAGAAAAGTTTAAATAAGCAAATACTTACAGTGTTACATGAAGAAAGTAATGTAGAAACTTTTGATAAAAGTAGTTTTAAAATTGATATATTAAATGGAACAAATAGAAATGGATTAGCAGCTAGAGTATCTTCTAAGCTTCAACAAAAGGGATATGTAAATATCAAAACGGCAAATGGTAATAAAAATACTAAATCTAAATTAGTAGTGAATGGATTAAGTAAGGAAGTAGAGCAGATACTAAAGAGAGATTTTAATATAGAAAATATTGAATATGATGAAGATGGGGAAAATAATTATATCAAAGCTATATTAGGAGATGATTTTAAAGAATAGTCATAGCCAAAGGAGAAATAATAATGAGCAATAAATTAACTTTTAAAATAAGGGAACATAAAGGCTCAAAAATAAAGGATTACTTAAAATCGGTAGAACTTTTATCTAGTAGATTAATTAGAGGAGCAGCAAAAGAAGGACGAATTAAGGTTAATGGCGAAAGAGTAAATTTAAGATATATTTTACAAGATGATGATGTGGTTGAAGTTTATATAAATAAAGAAGAAAGCCAAGACATAGAGCCAGAAGATATGAATTTAAAAGTTATATATGAGGATGATGATATAATTGCTGTAGATAAGCCATCAGGGATAGTTGTGCACCCTACCAAAAGTCATCTTTCAGGAACTTTAGCTAATGGAATATTATATTACTTTAAGTCAAAAGGAGAGAATTGTATAGTAAGATTGGTAAGTAGACTAGATATGGATACATCTGGAGTTATAATAATAGCTAAAAACCAATTTTCACATGCAGCTTTGTCTCGAGAAATGCAAGAAAATACTTTTAAAAAGGAATACATAGCTTTAGTTCATGGCGTAATGGATAAAAGTGAAGGCACAATAGATTTACCTATATATAGAGTAGGAGAAGGAACAATAAAAAGAGTAATAGATGAAAGAGGCCAAAGAAGCATAACACATTACGAGGTTTTAGAAACTTTTAAAAATGCTACTTTAGTTAAACTTTTATTGGAAACTGGAAGAACTCATCAGATAAGAGTTCATTTAAGCCATTTAGGATTTCCTCTTTTTGGGGATAAGATATATGGTGAAGAAAATAATGACGAAGAATATATTAATAGGCAAGCGCTTCATGCATATAAAGTAGGATTTCCACATCCAAAAGATAAACATATCGTAAATCTAGAAAGTCCTTTACCTGAAGATATGAAAAGTTTAATAGAAAAATTAAAGGCTTTGGGTTAATATCTACCCCTAAGCCTTTTTTTGCGTCTATTTTGTTTGATTTTTTCAATTATTAAAAGTAAAATTAATAATACAAAAGTAAAGGATGCTATATATTTAATTATAGGAAGCTTTTCTGGAGAAGTAGCAGTATTTAAAAATTTTTTAGGTTCATAGTCCTGTCCAGCTAAAAGCTTCAATGAGCCTAGAGACTTATCATTTAGAGTTACAGTTCCTTCTGATAAAATATCGCCTTTTTTAAATGCACTATCAAAAATAGTAGTATCTTTATTATTTAAGCTTATAGCAGGGACAGAAGATGAATCTTTTTCTTTTACATAATAAAAATCCTTCTCTGCTAATAATGGAATTGATAAGTTATCCTTTTCATAATTTGTTACAAGCTGGCCCTGAGAATAAAGTTTTGCAACCTCAAAATTATTAAAACCATAATTAAATAAATTAGCTGCATCCTTAAAATAGGTTTTATTTTTGTCGTGGATAAGTGCAAGTATAAGTTTTTGTCCATTCCTTTCAGCAGTAGCTACATAAGAATGTTCAGATTGAATAGTATAACCTGTTTTACCACCTTGGCAATCTCTATAATAATATTCAGAACTTTTCTGAATAAGTCTGTTTCCATTCCATAAAGGTCTTTCTTTGTCCATTTTATTTGTAGGTGCAATTTTATAGGATGAAGTTGTAGAAATTTCGGTATATTCAGGATGCTTAACTAGTTCTCTCATTATTATTGCTAAGTCTTTTGCAGATGTCTTGTGATTAGTATCATACAATCCATTTGGATTTACAAAGTTAGTACTTGTTGCACCAAGTTCTAGTGCACGTTTATTCATCAACTTCGCAAAATCTTCTTTAGATCCTGATATATGTTCAGCCAAGGCTTCAGCAACATCATTTGCTGAGGCAAGTAAAAGAGCATATAATAGATCCTTTACTTTAAACTGTTCTCCTTCTGATATGTATATTTTGCTTCCATCCGCAAAAGGTGGTTTTGACCCGACAGTTACTACATCTTCTAAATCACAATTTTCAAGAGTAAGTAAAGCTGTCATTATTTTGGTAGTGGAAGCTGGGGGATATGGTGAAGTCATATTTTTACTATAAATTACTTCTCCTGTGGAAGCATCCATTAGTATGGCTCCATCTGCAGACACCTCTGGTGGCTTGACAGCAGCAGAAACAGTATTATTTAAAAATAATGTTAGCAATATGATAACGTTTAAGAAAAATTTACATATTTTTTTCATTTCATCTCCTCCAATTATTATAAAAATAATTATAACAAAAAAATTATTCTAATGCGATATTAATTATTGAAAATTGACAATAATTCTAAATGGCAATATATTCAGAAGGAGGAAAATTCCTTGAAAATTAAGATTCAAGATAAAAAAGTATATGGTTCCTTATTCATATTATGCATATTTATTATTTTTTTAATTGTAGGATATAAAGTTTCTAATGTCAATAAACCTGTTAATAATCAAGATATCTTTGAAGAAGAGGCAATAGAAGATAAGAATAAAGGTGGAAATATAGTGGTATATGTAAATGGAGAAATAAAAAATCCTGGAGTATACATACTTAAAGAAAATAGCAGAGTAGAAAATGTAATAAAAGCTGCAGGGGGATTTACTGAAAAAGCTGATAAAGAAAAAATAAATTTAGCTAAGAAATTAAAGGATGAGGATTATATACTAATAAGTAAAAGAGTAGATGAATTAAGTAATAATACATCAAATAAAGAAACAAAATCTAAAGAAGAACCTTCATTTAAAGAGCCTGATAAAGTGAATTTAAATACTGCAACTAAAGAAGAATTAAAAACCATCCCAGGAGTAGGTGATGTAACTGCACAAAGGATAATAGATTATAGAGAGGAAAAGGGAAGTTTTAGTTCTATTGAAGAACTAAAAAATGTAGAACGAATCGGTGATAAAACCTTTGAAAAAATAAAACAATATGTAGATGTGATGTAATTGTCTAAAGCAAATCGTTGATATATAATTAAACTAAATTACACTAAGCTAAATTATAAAGAAAGAAGGTGTCTTGGCGTGGACATAAAAAGACTTACTGAGATGTCAGCTCATTCTGGATGAGCGGCTAAGATAGGGCCAGAAACTCTTTCGAATATCTTAGGTAGGTTGCCTAAGATGAAAGATGAAAATTTATTAGTAGGAATTGAGACTTCAGATGATGCTGCTGTTTATAAGATAAATGAAGATACTGCTTTAATACAAACTTTAGACTTTTTTACTCCAGTTGTTGATGACCCTTATACATATGGTCAAATTGCAGCATGTAACTCTTTAAGTGATGTATATGCTATGGGAGGTAAGCCAACAGTAGCTTTAAATATAGTAGGATTCCCAAGCTGTCTTCCTATAGAAATGTTAGGCGAAATACTTCGAGGGGGAGCGGAAAAGGTAATAGAGGCAGGAGCAGTTGTAGTAGGTGGACACTCCATTGAGGATAATGAGCCTAAGTATGGGTTATCTGTTACAGGACTTGTACATCCAAATAAAATACTTAAAAACTATGGAGCAAACGAGGGAGATATATTAATTCTTACAAAACCTTTAGGAACAGGAATAATGAATACTGCAATAAAGGCAAATACTGCCACAGAACGTGGATATGATGAAGCAGTGAAGGTAATGACAACTTTAAATAAATATGCAGCAGATGTTATATTAAAATATGAGATAAATGCTTGTACCGATGTAACTGGATTTGGACTTATGGGACATAGTTATGAGATGGCTTCTTCTTCAGAGGTGTCCTTTGAAATATATAAGGATTTAATTCCATATATAGAAGAAGCAAAGGAACATGCTAACATGGGAATGGTTCCAGCAGGAACTTACAAAAATAAGAATTATTTAAAGGATAAGTATGTACTTAATGGAGTTCCGGAATGGATGGAGGATATTTTATTTGATCCTCAAACTTCAGGAGGGCTTTTAATATCTTTAGATAGTAAATATGGGAAAAGTATTATGGAGGAATTATCTAAGTTGGAATTAGAAAGTTCCATCATAGGAAAAGTAGTTAAAAAGCAAGAAAAAACAATAATAGTTGAATAGTTATATAGGCGGATAGGTGAATTTATGGATAAGAATGATTTACTAAGAAAGCTTCCTAAAATAGATGAAGTTCTTAAAGATGATAAATTAAATTATGCTTTAAATAATAGCTGTAGAATTATAGTCTTAGAAGCTGTAAGAAAGGTTATAGACAGCTATAGAGAGAAAATATTAAAGAAAGAAATTGAAGACTATAGTATAGAAGAAATTATAGAAGAAATCTTAAAAGAAATAAATAAGAAATCTCTAAGCAATTTAAGGAAAGTCATAAATGCTACAGGAGTAATTATTCATACAAATCTTGGTAGGTCAATTTTATGCAAAGAGGCTATAAAAAATGTAATGAATGTAAGTGAAAGCTACTCTAATTTAGAATATAATCTTGAAAAAGGCTTAAGAGGAACAAGGTATGAACATATAGAAGAATTGATTACTAAACTGACTGGAGCAGAGGCGGCATTAGTTGTAAATAACAATGCTGCAGCTGTTATGCTTGCATTAAATACATTATGTAATGATAAGGAAGCTATAGTTTCTAGGGGAGAGTTAGTTGAAATAGGTGGGTCCTTTAGAGTGCCAGATGTTATGAAATTTAGTGGAGCAAAACTTGTAGATGTGGGAACTACTAATAGGACACATTTATATGACTATGAAAATTATATAAATGAAAACACAGGAGTGCTTTTAAAGGTACATACTTCTAATTTTAAAATATTAGGGTTTACAGAAAGTGTACCCTTAGAAGAAATGGCAAGGCTAGGTGATAAATACAACATACCTGTCATGGAGGATATAGGAAGTGGAACCTTAATAGACTTTTCCAAGTATGGATTAAGTTATGAGCCTACAGTACAGGCAAGTATAAAGAAGGGTATAGATATAGTAACTTTCAGTGGAGATAAGATGCTTGGAGGACCTCAAGCAGGAATAATAGTAGGGAAAAAGAAATACATAGATGAAATGAAAAAAAATCAGTTAACAAGGGCTTTAAGAATAGATAAAATGACATTGTCGGCTCTTGAGGGAACTCTAAAAATGTATCAAGATGAAAATTTAGCAATTGAGCAGATACCTACTTTGCATATGATACTAAGTGATGAAAATATACATGAAAAAAGAGCTTATAAATTATTAGAAATGCTTAAAAAAGAGTTAGATAGCAGTTGGAAATTAAAAGTAGATAGGGATTATTCCATGGTCGGAGGCGGCTCAATGCCAGAGGAAAAGATAAGTACTTATGTTGTTAAGATTAAAAACTCTATTTATAAGCCAATACAATTAGAAGGAATGCTAAGAAAAAATGAACCACCTATAATTATTCGCATAAGTAGGGATGAAATTATAATGGATTTAAGAACTATTTATGACAAGGATTTTGAAATAATAGTAGAAGCTTTAAAAGATAAATAACTTTAGAAAATAAAAAGGAGAGAGGAGGGCATAAATGAACCATATTGTAGTTGGAACGGCAGGACATATAGACCATGGCAAAACTACCCTTATTAAAGCGTTAACAGGTAAAGATACAGATAGATTGCAGGAAGAAAAGCAAAGAGGGATATCTATAGATTTAGGATTTGCTTTTTTTGATTTGCCGTCTGGCAATAGGGCAGGTATAGTTGACGTTCCAGGACATGAAAAATTTATAAAGAATATGCTTGCAGGAGTTCAAGGAATAGATATAGTTTTGATGGTTATTGCAGCAGATGAAGGGGTAATGCCACAAACCATTGAACATCTTCAAATACTAAAACTTTTAGGAATAAAAAAGGGATTAATAGTCGTCACTAAATGTAGCAAAGTTGATAGGGAATGGTTAGAAGAAATTAAGTTAGATATTAGAGAAAAGTTTAAGGATACATTTTTAGAAGATGTTGATATACATGAGGTAGATTCGATTACAGGAGCAGGATTAAAGGAACTTATTACATCCTTAGATAAAGCTTCATCCGAGGTAACGGGGAAAAATATAAGTGGTCATTTTAGAATGCCTGTTGACAGAGTGTTTTCTATAAGTGGTATAGGAACAGTAGTAACAGGAACTATTTTAAATGGAAGTGTAAATGAAGGAGACTCTATTGAAGTATATACTAAAGGAGCTACAAGCAAAGCCCGCAGCATACAGGTCCATGATCAAAGTGTGAAAGTAGCAGAAAGTGGAGAGAGATGCGCATTAAATCTTTCTGGAATTAAAACTTCAGAAGTTAAAAGAGGAGATATAATAGCTGCGATAAATTCACTAAATCCTTCGTTTATAATAGACTGCAAATTAAACTATCTTAAAAGTAATGAAAAGTCACTTAAAAATAATCAAAGAATAAAAATTTATCATGGTACATCCGAAATAATAGGAAGAGTAAGTATTTTAGATAAAGAAGAAGTTATTCCAGGAGAAGAAGCATATATACAAATAAGGCTAGAGGAGGAAATTGCATGTAAAAGGGAAGATAAATTTGTAATAAGGAACTATTCTCCAATGGTGACTTTAGGGGGAGGAACAATAATTGAATCATTAGCTAAGAAGGCAAAGAGATATAATAAAAAATATATAGATGAACTAATTATAAAAGAAAAAGGAGAAAAAAAAGAAATACTAGAAAAACTCATAGAAGATTTGAGTAACATATTTCCAAATAAAAAAGAGTTATTGAAGCATTTTTCTATAAGTGAAGAAGAATTTAGCAGCCAAGTAAAAGTTCTATTAGAAGACAAAAAAATATTTAATATATTGTTAGATAATGGAGAAGTATATGTTCACAATAATTTTTTACAAGATAAATTTAATAAAATGGTTTACGAATTAGAATTATTTCATGATAGGAATCCTTTGAGGCCGGGCATGGATAAGGAAGAGTTAAAAAGTAAAATATTTAAACAAGGAGTAAAATCTAAAATATATGATTATATACTTTCTTATGGTATAGAACAAGAATTAATTAGAAAGAATGACAATTATATATCTTTAAAAAAATTTAACATAAAATATACTGAAGTACAAAATAAGATTAAAGATTATATTATAATAGAATATAAAATAGAGTTATTTAATCCACCAAAATATAGTGATCTAATAAAAGTTCAAAAAAGTACACAAGATTTTGAGAAAATATATAATTTACTAATAGAATCAGGAGATCTCATAAAACTTCCAGAAGAAGTTGTTTTAAGTATTGAAGCAGTGAATCAAGCTAAAGACAAGCTTATAAGTTATATTAAAAAAAATGGAGATATTAATGTAGGGATTCTTAGAGATGAATTAAAAACTAATAGAAAAGTAGCAGTTGCCCTTTTAGAGTATTTTGATGAAATTAAATTAACTAAGAGAGTAGAAAATACAAGAATACTATTTTAAAGTTGATATTGACTTACTATATTATTTAATTTAAAATATATCTATCTTGGGGGTAGATAAGTGCTGGTGTGCTTGCTGGTCTTCAACACCATGTTGCCGTGCTAATACCACGACGGGTGGGTTCGATTCCCACATACTCCCACCAAATAAATTGTATAAAGGCGTTTAACTAATTTAATTAATTGGTTAAGCGCCTTTTATTTGATAATCACTAAATTCAGTTGGTTTTTAAGGGATACAGTTCTTTATTTGTATACTTATAAAAAATTAATAATAAAAAATGATATTGTGGTTATAATAATTATTGTACGATAACCTCTTCATTTTTAATTTCCCGCGTAATGCGGGATTTTTTGTCTCAAAATATGAAAAAACAGGAGGGAAAATATATGCATAAAGAAAGTAAAAAAAGAAATGGAAGAGAAAATAAAGATTATAACAAAAGCGGTGGAAGACCTGAAATAATATCTGATGACGAAATTAAGAAAAATCCTATAAAAGGGGCAAAATAACAATTAGGGATTAGGTACTAGGTTTTGAATTAATAAAATTTTGTATATGTAAAGTTTTATAGTTCCTAGTACCTTAGTTCTAATTTACATGGTTGGTTGTTAAATAAAAAGGAAATTAGTTTTTAATGTAGAATATATATTAATTTAGGATATAAAAATAGTATAAATTTTTTGCTAAGAAGGGAGCGATATATATGGAAAAAGAGTTTGTATTTAATTATGGAGATTCAGAACAGTTTATTGATTACAATCCAGGGGACAAGTTTGAATTTAATTTTCCAAGTGGAGCTATATTTTTTGCAGCAAGCAACGAAGGTATGGTTTTCTGTAATAAAATAAACATATTTAAAGAAGAAATAGGAACACAAATACATACAAAAATAGGTTTATATGATAATGAAAGTTTATTAGGTTTCTTTTTTGTAGATGTAGAGAAAAAAATAAACATAATATTATCATCAGATGATACTGTATTTAAAGGAGTATTTATATATAACGCGTATTAGAAAAAGCTGTCTTAACAAAGACAGCTTTTTAACAATTTAAATAGATACAATTTGTTAATTTGTTAACATTATTTTCAATAAATGGTAGAAATTAAACCATTTATCTGGTAAAATATATAGATAAAATATCTCAATAAACTAACATGCACTAATTCTAATGAAATCAGAGATTTCTTTAAATTATGTAATTATGTAAGCAAATGTGTTAAATTAAAACATCAGGGGGGATAAAGGTGCGTAAAAAGGAAATTGTGGCAATGATATTAGCAGGTGGACAAGGTACTAGATTGGGGAATTTAACAAAAGAAAATGCAAAACCAGCTGTTCCTTTCGGAGGTAAGTATAGAATAATAGATTTTACTTTAAGTAATTGTTCAAATTCAGGTATTTATACAGTTGGAATACCTACACAATATCAACCACTTATTTTAAATTCTCATATAGGAATAGGAAGTCCTTGGGATCTAGATAGGGCAAATGGAGGAGTTGTATTATTACCACCTTACCAAACTAAAACAGGTGGCGATTGGTATAAAGGTACTGCAAATGCTATCTATCAAAATATAGGATTTATAGATCAATATGATCCCGAGTATGCTCTTATATTGTCAGGAGATCATATATATAAGATGGATTATTCTAAAATGCTGGATTTTCACAAGGAAAAGGGAGCAGATGCAACAATTGCAGTTATAGAAGTTCCATATGAGGAAGCAAGTAGATTTGGAATTATGAATACAGATGAAAATGATAATATATATGAGTTTCAAGAAAAGCCTAAAGAGCCTAAAAGCAACTTAGCGTCCATGGGAATATATATATTCAATTGGAGTAAATTGAAACAATTTTTGCAAGAAGACGAAAAGGACAAATTATCTTCAAATGACTTTGGCAAAAATATAATTCCTAAAATGCTTGGTGAAAATGAAAAACTTTGTGCATATAGATTTAATGGTTACTGGAAAGATGTAGGAACCATTGAAAGTTACTGGCAAGCTAATATGGATTTAATAAAGGATGATATAGATTTTAATATATATGATAATTCATGGAAGATATATTCAGTAAATCCAGTAAGGCCACCTCAATATATTTCTTCGGAGGCTTCTATAAAAAATTCACTTATAACAGAAGGATGTTATATATATGGTGAAGTTATGAATTCAATAATATTTCCAGGTGTATATATAGAAAAGGGAAGCAGAATAGAAAATTCTGTAATAATGTCTAATGTTCATATAGGAAAAAACTCTACAGTTAAAAAAGCAGTAATAGGAGATAATGTGAAAATTTCAGATGACTCAAATATTGGCGATGGACAAGAAATTGCTGTGATAAGTTTTGAGGAATAACTATCCTAAAGGAGTGAAAGATATGCTTAAAGATTATATGGGGATTTTAAGTTTAGATGAAAATGAGGATAATATAAGACCTCTTACTTTTGGAAGGCCATTAGCTTCCATACCAATAGGTGGTAGATATAGAATTATAGATTTTATATTATCCAATATGGTTAATTCAGGAATAGATAATATAGGTATATTTACAAAAACTAAGTCTCGTTCACTTTTAGATCATTTAGGTTCTGGGAAACCTTGGGATTTAGATAGAAAAATAAATGGATTGTTTGTATTCAACTTTGGGCCTATTGCATCCTATGATGGAGATGTAGATTCCTTGAAAAATAATATGGAGTATTTTTCAAGAAGTAAACAAAATTATGTAATATTAGCATCTTCTAATATGATATGTAATATTGACTTTAGTAAGGCAGCACGCCATCACGAGGAGTCAGGTAAAGATGTAACATTTGTGTATAAAAAGGTTCAGGATGGAAGAAGAAATTTTATAGGGACAGATGTTATAAATTTAGAAAACAATAATAGGATAGTAAGTATAGGGAAAAATATAGGGAAAGAAGATAATCTTAATATATTTATGGGCATAATGATTATGAAAAAGGAATTTGTAGTTGAAATAATTCAAACTTGTCTACAAACAGGCTGTGCTAAGAATATTAAAGATTATATAAAAAATAATCTTAAAAATATAACCACTGATGCATATGAATTTAAGGGTTACTTACAATGTATAAATTCAGTAAATGCATATTTTAAGGCTAGTATGGATATGCTGGACGAAAAAATAAGTAGAGAACTTTTTTATGAAAATGGACTTATATATACAAAGGTAAAGGATGAAGCGCCAACAAAATATGGTGAAAATGCAGAAGTGTCGAATTCATTAATAGCCAATGGATGTATAATAAATGGTAAAGTAAAAAATAGTGTAATTAGTAGAAGAGTAAATATACACAAAGGGGCACAAATTGAAAATTGCATAATCATGCAAGGTGCGGAAATTCATGAAAATGTAAAACTTAAAAATGTAATAATAGATAAGAATAATATAATCGAAAAGAAGAAAGAATTAAGAGGAGATAAGGAATTTCCAATAGTTATAGAAAAAAGATCTTTATACTAGGGAGTGTAGCACTATGAAAGTATTATTTGTAACATCAGAAGCTCATCCGTTTTTAAAAACAGGGGGGCTTGCCGATGTAGCATTTGCTTTACCTAAAGCGTTAAGAGCTCTAGGTATAGATGTAAGGGTTATCATGCCAAAGTACAGTGATATAAGTGAATGCTATAAAAATAACATGGTAAACCTTAAGGAGTTTAATGTAAATTTAGGATGGAGAAATCAGTATGTAGGGCTTCAATATATAGAAGAAGAGGATATACCTTTTTATTTTATAGATAATGAGTATTATTTTAAAAGAAAAGGTGCTTATGGATATGATGACGATGGAGAAAGGTTTTGTTATTTTTCTAAGGCAGTAATTGAAAGTATAAGGTACATGAAGGATTTTAAACCTCATATAATTCATAATAATGATTGGCATACTGCAATTATTCCAGTGCTTTTAAAAGAAAACTATAGCAAGGATGAGTTATACAGCAGTATACAAACTATACTTACTATACACAATTTAAGATATCAGGGAGTGTTTTCTAAAGAATTTTTAGGAGATTTACTTCCTCTTGGGGAAGAGTGCTTTGCAGAAAATAAGCTTAAATACTATGATGCGATATCTTTTATGAAAGGTGGCATAGTATATTCAGATAGAGTGACTACGGTAAGTGAAACCTATGCACAGGAAATACAAACACCTTTTTATGGAGAAGGCCTTGACGGGCTTTTAAAGAAAGTAAGTTATAAGTTAAGTGGAATAGTAAATGGTATAGATTATGATATATATAATCCTAAAAAAGATAAGGATATATATTTAAATTATAGTGAGGAAAGTATAGTAAATAAAAAGAAAAATAAAGAAATGCTTCAACATCAGTTCGGACTACCAGTAAACAAAGATATTCCTATGATTGGTATAATATCTAGGCTTGTAGATCAAAAGGGATTTGATTTAATATCAGAAGTAATGGATGATATAATGAACTTGGATCTACAAATGGTTATATTGGGTACTGGTGATAATAAGTATGAAAAAATGTTTAAGTATTATGCAGAAAAATATCCAACTAAAATATCCTGTAATATATACTTTAGCAATGATTTATCTAAAAAGATATATGCAGGATCGGACTTGTTTTTGATGCCTTCTTTATTTGAACCTTGTGGAATAGGCCAGCTTATTGCAATGGAATATGGAACTCTTCCTATTGTAAGGGAAACGGGAGGACTTAGAGATACAGTGATATCATATAATGAATATACAGGAAAAGGTAACGGGTTTTCCTTTACCAATTATAATGCAAAAGATATGTTATATACTATAGAAAGAGCTATAAATTTTTATAAAGATAGATCAGTATTCAATAATATAGTAAGAAATGCTATGAGGACAGATAATAGCTGGAATAGCTCAGCGTACAAATATATAGAACTTTATGATGATCTTTTGTGGAATAAATAAAATTGCTAAGTAACTTTTTAGCAATAAGGAACTAGGTGCAAGGAGATAGGAAATGTAGGAATTTTGTCTTAACAAAATTCCTTATAACCCTAGTACCTAGCACCTTTATCCTAGAACTTAAGAGGCTGCTTCACAACTTCTTAGCGGGGTGATTTAAATGATGATAGGCATAGGAGAAGTAGACTTACAAGCAAATTGGGTTCATTCGTTAAAGGAAAAGAGAATGATAGTACAAAGTTTAATAAAAAGAGTTCAAAACAAGTTTAATGTTTCTATTGCCGAGGTAGATAATCAAGATAAGCATCAAATTGTTACTTTAGGCATTTCTTGTGTAAGTAATTCAACTGCACATGCAAATGAAGTAATACAACACGTAATTAATTTTATAGAATCAAATACAGATGCAGTGCTAATTGACTTTCATATAGAGATAATTTAAAATTTATTTAACAATAAAGTAATTAAGTTGAAATTTAAAACGAAAACATCTCAATATAAATTGGGATGTTATTAATTTTTCCAATAAATTATCGATAATATCACTATAATACCACTATATGGAGGAAAGACAGTGTTATGAATTGGTACAACAAAAGTTGGAATGATGTAGTAACAGAGCTTAAAAGTGATGTTGATGAAGGATTAGATATTACTCAAGTAGAGGAAATCAATAAGGAGAATGGTGGGAATATAATTAAAATACCTAAAAGTAATAGTTTTTTTAATATTTTATTAAAGCAAATATTTGAACCTTGGTCAATTATTATGCTTTTATCTTTGAGTATATATTTATATTTTAATAAGTGGATAGAAATATTTCTATTTATAATTATGTTTTTCATAAGCATAGGAATTTTAAGTATAATCAAGTACAGGGAAGAAAATGAATTATTAGAATTAAAAAAACTAGAAGCTTTTAAATGTAAAGTAATAAGGGATGGGAAAGAAGAAATAGTTTTATCAGAGGAATTAGTTAATGGTGATATAGTAATATTAAATAAAAATGAGATAGTTCCAGCAGATATTAGAATTATAGAAGCATATTCATTAAAAGTGAAGGAAGGAGCAATAACAGGAGAAGGTGATTTGGTAGAAAAATATTCCACAATGATAGAAGAAAGAGAAATACCACTAAGTGAAATGAGAAATATACTTTTTAAATCATCTGTTATTATAGATGGCTATGTTAAGGGGATAGTAATTTCAACTGGTATACATACAAAAATAAGTGAAATAATTTCAGCAAGTTTTAAAGCACAAGATAATAAGGCTTCTTTTATAAATACCTTAAAGAAGATTGTTAACCAATTTGTATTATATATTTTATACATAAATTTCATGTTTTTGTTAATAAGGACTCTCTTTTTAAAAAAATCTATCACTAACTCGTTAGTTTTATTTGCTAATACAAATTTTGCAGGAATTCCAATTAGTTTAATATTCATATTTATAATTATAATTTCCTTTGCTCAAGAACATTTTAATAAGGGAAATATAAATTTAAAAGACATATCTGTTATAGAAAAGCTTTCTATGACAAATTTGATATTGAAGGAAAAAGTAGGATCCTTTTCAGAAGAGTATGTAAATGTAGAAAAAGTTTATACAAACAATACTTTAATACATCATAAAGACATAGATAACTATTATGATAAAGATGAAAGTCATATGATTAAAAGACTATTACATATTGGAATATTGTGTAATGATACTAAATTTATAGATGATAATTATGTAAATGAAAAGATGGATTTATCAGAAATTGAACTTGTGAGATTTTCTCTTCAGTTTGGTATAAAGAAATATATTCTAGAGGATAAATATAAAAGGTTGTATAAAATTCCATATGATAAAGAAAGAAGAATGATGACTACTATAAATTACATAGATGGGAATTATAGAGCTCATGTTAAAGGGTCAGTTAATTCTATTTTATCCACATGTACACATATATTAAAAAATGGCATAGAAAGAGAAGTAACTGATGAGGAGATACGTAATATAAAAAATATGCATAGACTTATGTCTACTCAAGGTCTTGCAGTTACGGCATTTGCCTATAGAAATTTCAACTATGAACCGAGCCTTAAGGAAAATATAGAAAGTAATCTTGTGTTCGTAGGCATTATAGGATTTTTAAATCCACCTAAAGAAAATATAGAGGAAGTTTTAAGAGAATTTAACCTATTAAATATAAGACCAATTTTAATTACGGAAGAAAATAAATTAACAGCAGAGGCATTTGGCAAAAAAATAGGAATTATAAACAATATTAAAAAGTCATTAACAGGAGCAGAACTTGATAATATAACTTTAGAAGAGCTTAAAAGAATATTGAGTAAAATAAATGTATTTTCAAGGATAGGTGTAAAACATAAATTAAAAATAGCAGAGCACTTTAAAGAAAATAATTTAATATTTATGGAAGGAAGCAAAGTTTCAGATCTTCCATACTTAATGCTTACCAATGTATCTTATTCTTATGGGAAAAGTAATATACTAAAGAACATATGTGATATGTCAGGAGAAAAAATATCATTAGAAACTCTTTTGAATACAATTAAAAGTTGTCGTAAAATGATAAATAAAATAAATAGTGCAATAGAATATATGTTTACTATATATACTTGTAATGTACTAAGTATTATTTTGTTGGATTTGCTCAACTACAGTATAGGAATTAATTTGATAGATATATTTTGGACAAGTTTCTTAACCATATCTATAGGTGGACTTTGTATATTTTTAGATTTTCTTAATGAAGAAGATATTTATTATGGAAATCTTTTGGATAAAAACATTTTAAAAGACAATAAAGTTAATTTCTTTGTAAGAGGAATATTTATAAATGCATTGTTAGGTGGAATTATTTACATATTACTAAGACAAGATTTCCAGTATATGATGTTGGCAGTAAATTTAGTGAACAATATAATATTTGCAGTTTATTCATTAAAATTCTTTAAATTTAATCCATTTAAAAATAGTATTTGTAGAAATATATTTATTTTAAATTTAATACTACAAATGTTATATATAGGAATAAAATATTACCATAATCTGATTACTATGGTTAGCTCATAATATACTTTAACTCATATAATGAATTATAAAAATATAACAATTCATTATATGGGAGGGAAATGTATGGAGTTTAGTTATAAAGGGGTTGCTCTTATCCCAATAATAACTTTTTTAGTAGATGTGCTTAAAAGTTTAGGGTTAAAGCCTAGATATGCTCCCTTTGCATGCTTAGTACTTGGAATATTATTTGGTATGTTTTTTTTAGAATGTAGGGATATAAGAGAAAATATACTTCAAGGAATACTAATGGGAACCAGCGCTACTGGATTATACTCTAATGGTAGACGAGCTAGTAATACAATGAAGGATATGAAAAATAAAAGAGAAAACAAGAATAAAGAATAATGATAAAATGATTAAACCTCCATATTGATGGCTAAAATTTAATGTGGAGGTGTATTTTTGTTATGGAATATTTAATTATATACTACTCCATGGCACTATTAATTGGATGTTTTACGGCATATTTAATCAATTTTTATATGCTTTATGCCGCAATTTGTATCATGTGCTTTTTAGTGGTGATGTATTTTACAATGACTAAAAAGTTTTTTTGTTTAAATATAGCTTTTTTCATGTGTGGCTTTTTAAGCTTTAAATTTTACTTTGACTTTTCACTTGCAAATAATACGGAAGTAAGAATTTTAGAAGTTAAGGGAGATACTGCCTTAGGTTCTGTAAGTGGAAGAAATATTTTGCTTGAGGGAGAAATTAAAGATTTGAAAGTTGGCTATAAGACTTTTATTACTGGAAGCTTTAAAAAGCAGAATATATATGAAAGAGGTATTATAGGAATTTATGATATAAAAAGCCATGAGACTGGTGGAGAAGATTTAAAATCTTTATCTTATAAGTTAAAGGAGTATACTAACAAGTCCTTAGCTATGTTTTTAACAGAAAATGAAGCAGCACTCACTAGATCATTAAGTTTTGGAGATACAAGTCTTCTTTCAGAGGAGCAAAAATTAATATTTAAAAAGTTATGGGTTGTGCATGCAGTAAGTGTTTCAGGACTTCATATATCTATAATATATAAAGCAGTGGAAGGGATAGCAGGTACTTATTTAGGAGTTCTTATATCTTTATTATATGTACTATTTTCAGGAAGCAAGTCCTCGGCATTTAGAGCATTTATAATGATCTTAATTTTAAAATTATCTAAAAAGATACATAAAAATTATAATGGAATTTGCTCATTAAGTTTTGCATTTATGCTGTTGTTATTTGCTAAACCTTACTATTTTATGGATATGGGATTTTGCCTATCTTTCCTAGCAACACTTGGAATCATTCTGTACTACTCTAATATTCAAAGAGCCCTCTATAGGCTTCCAGATATCTTAAGAAGTCCTTTAAGTTTAACTTTAAGTGCACAAATATTTACATTGCCTTATCTTGGGCTTAGTATGGGAACCTTTAACTGGAGCTTTATTGCAGGAAATATATTTCTCATACCTATATATTCTATATTGGTTATACTTGGGAACTTGAGTATTTTGTTTTTATGGATACCTAATGTATTTAAGCTTATTTGTTACGGTATAAAAATAATTTGTATAGCTCTAGAAGGAGGGTACTATTTACTTCTAAATGGAACATCTCTAACTACAAATTTTGGACAAAGAGAAGCTATATGTTTTTTTATAATATATTTAAGTTTCGTAATGATAAAGTATGGATATAAGGAATTCGAATTTATTCCAATGTTTATAGTCATAAGTTTAATTTTTAGTTATTTCACATTGTTCCCTGAAATAAATATTATAAAGTTTAAGGACATAGAAGCAATAATAGTTCAGGATAAATTTAATTCTACCATGGCAATTTCATATCCTATAACTGAAGGGAAATATGCAATTAAGCTTGAAGAATATTATAATGTACACAATATAGTAAGTTGTACATATAAAGATATACCGGTATCTTATAAATTAAAGGATTTAAAAATAAGTAACAGTATTAAGGACAATATAATAAAACTTAAAAATCAGAGTAATAAACATGGTGAGAAAAATATTTATTATCACTATGATATAATAGATGAAGATGTAATAAAGGTATCTTCTTATAAAATATTTTTTGGAAGACCTATTAATTGGAGGTGGGATAAAATTTGATAGATATATCTAAATTAGATGATCAAATAAAAAAAGATAAATTTCACAATTGTTATATATTTTGTGGATATGATGAAGAGCTTATCAAAGAAAAAATAAGTCGAATAGTAAGTAAAAACATAGATGAAAATTTTATAGACTTAAATTATGTTAAGTTTGATGGAAACAAGTTGGAAAGTCTTGATGTAGTTATAAATGCATCAGAAACATTGCCATTCATGAGTGATAAAAAAGTTGTATTAGTATATAGAGCGAGTTTTCTTGAAGATGGTGAGGATACTGCTAAAAAAGCCATATATAATAATTTTGAGGCATATATAAAGAATGTACCTAGTTCTTGCATATTAATTCTTTATTATGTGTTTAAGGATAAAAGAGAAAAGCCGAGTAAGAAACTAAATAAATTAGATAAAATTTCATGTGTAGTTAAAATGGATAAGATTTATGGAAAAAACTTAGAATCAAAGGTAAAGGAATTTTTTGAAAAAAGAGGTAGGAATATAGGTAATACAGAGTTAAAGCTTTTTTGTTCAAATCTGCCTAGCGATTTAGGAATAGTGGAAAATGAAATAGAAAAGTTATGTTGTTATGCTATGGATAGGGAAATAACAAAAGATGATATTTTGCAATTATACCCTAAGAAAAGGGAGAATGATATATTTGATTTAGTTGACTATATGGGGGATAAAAAATTAAAAGAAACAATAGATGTAGTAAACGAGCTTATGTTTAAGGGGCAGGAGGAAATTTACATATTATATATGATTGAAAGACAACTTAAGCTTTTATATAAAATAAAGCACAGTATTGATAATGGAAAGAGTAGAGCTACACTAGGCACAGAATTAAAGCTTCCGCCTTTTATTGTAGATAAGTTAGTTTTACAAAGCAAAAAATTTACGGCAAAGCAATTAAAAGAATCTATTAAAATATGCTTAAATTCTGAGCAGTTACTTAAAAGTTCTACAGTAGATAAAAGAACGGAATTGGAATTACTTATAATAAACACTATAACCTTAAAATAAAATAAACCGGTGAAATTCACCGGTTTTTTTATTATGCATTTAAAGCATTTAATTTTGCAGCTAATCTTGATTTAGCTCTAGCAGCTTTGTTTTTATGTAAAACACCTTTACTAGCAGCCATATCTAAAGCTTTAGTTGTAGCTCTGAATTCTACTTTTGCTTCATCAGCGTTTCCAGCAGTAACAGCAACTAAAAACTTCTTTATTGTAGTTTTTAGAGCGGACTTAACCATTCTATTTTGCATAGTTTTCTTTTCGATAACTTTTATTCTTTTTTGTGCTGATTTTATATTTGCCATTTCTTTTCACCCCCTTGTATTTTAATAGGGTCTCAGCAGTTTTTGGGGAAATCTGCGTATGAGTTTCACTTTATTAACAAATGCTATTATAGCATTTATTTTTGTGTACTTCAAGTATAATTTAACTTTTATTTATGAATATGAGATACACGCAAGGGAATAATAGGATTAAAAATATTAGGTATAGAAAGGAAGAAATGCTATGCTAAATATAAGAACGGACTTGGCGGTAGAAGCAAAGGAGATATATGAAGAACAGAATAAAGGGAAAATTCCAGGTGTTGAAGTAAAAGATTATGTTGAAAAAGATATAAAAGTTACAGAAGTAAGTATCTTAGATGATGTAGGAGAAAAGATCATGAATAAGCCTAAGGGGAAGTATATAACCTTAGAAATACCAGAAGTCACAACTTATGATCAAGAGGGATTAGAAGAAATAAGCAAGATTTTTGCAAAAGTACTGTCAGGTTTGGTAAAACTAGATGAAAGTATGACAGCCATGGTAGTAGGACTTGGAAATTGGAACATTACACCAGATGCATTGGGACCTAGAGTTGTAGAGAAAATTATGGTTACGAGACACTTGAAACAGTTAATTCCAGACCAAATAGATGAAGGGATAAGACCAGTATGTGCATTAGCTCCAGGTGTGTTAGGGCTTACTGGAATGGAAACAGGTGAAATAATAAAAGCTGTATCACAGAAAATAAAACCTAATTTAATAATATGTATAGATGCATTGGCTTCAAGAAGACTTGAAAGAGTAAATAGAACTATACAAATAGGGAATACAGGGATTTCACCAGGATCTGGTATAGGAAATAAGAGAATGGAAATAAGTGAAAGAGCATTAGGAATACCTGTTATAGCTATAGGCGTGCCTACTGTGGTGGATGCAGCAACCATTGCAAATGATAGTATAGATATGGTATTAGATGAAATGATACGTGGAGCAACTCAAGGCGGGAAGTTTTATAGTATGTTAAAATCTATAGACAGAACTGAAAAAGAGAGAATGATACAGGAACTTTTGAGACCTTATGTTGGAAGCTTGGTTGTAACTCCTAAGGATGTAGATATGGTAATAGATTCAGTATCAAAGGTATTATCAGCAGGAATAAATATAGCTCTTCAACCAGCTCTTGAATTAAAAGAAATAAATCAATATATAAATTAATAGTCTAAAACCAGCCCTTACCTCATATATATAGTATATAATTTTACATAAGAGGTGAGGGCTATGGATATTAAAGAGCCAAAAGAGAAAAACATTCCAAATTACTATAAGGCAAATAGTCATCAAAATTTAAAACTTATATTTGCGATTATTTCTTTCATAGCAAGTGTTATTTTAATACTTCCTTTTGCAGTAAAAGCAACCTCAGTCGGAGAAACTTCAAGGCAAAATACTTTTTATATACAAGTACTTAATAATGCTATGCCAATAGTTAAAACTTCAATTTTTAATGAAGAGGATTTAGCTGAAGGAGGATTTTCTATAAAAAAAGAAGTACTTAGTGTATTTAATATAGATTTGAATAATCCTTTAGCCTTAGTTCTTAGAGAAATTCCTTCCATGTATCAAGAAGGTGAAGAAGGAGAAAATCATGAGAAAAGTGTAATATTTAATCCATTTAAGTTAAGTGAAAAAGATATATCTATTGAGCAAGAACAAAAATTGGACTTGCCTGATAAAACTGTAGGAGTATATAATCCTAAGCTTAAAAAGACTTTAAATAAAGCAAAGCCAGAAGTGTTAATTTATCACACTCACACAACCGAGAGTTTTGCTGGAATTGGAAAGGATAGTCTTCAATCAGATAAAAATATATGTGCAGCAGGTGATGCATTAGCTAAGGAATTAGAGGAAAATTATGGTATATCTGTTATTCATGATAAAACTGTTCATAATGCAGCATCATATACTGAAAGTTATGCTAGGTCGGGACCTACTGTAGATAAATATTTAAAAAAATATGGAGACTTTAAGCTTATAATAGATTTACATAGAGACTCAGTAGAAAATAAGAAGGCTGTTACTACAAGGATGAATGGAGAGGACGTAACTAAGATAATGTTTGTTATGGCTAAGAAAAGTCCCAGATATAAAAAGAATTTAGCAGTAGTAAATAACTTAATAAAAATATCTGATAGCTTATTTCCAGGCTATTGTAGAGGTATATATGACTATAATTATGGAACTAAATATTTTCATCAAAATAAGAGTGATAATGCAGTGCTTATAGAAATGGGCTCATATGTAAACAGTATTGAAGAGGCTAAAGATTCCACTAAATATCTTGGAAGAATTATTGCAGAACATATTAATGGTAAAAAGTGAATAAAAGACATATAAAAGGACATCCTTATATAATGAAATATAGTATAGGGGTGTTTTTTTATTATGAAGAAAAGATATATAGTTATAATTTTAATGGCTATATTTATAATATTTTTAGGTTTTATAGTTGTATCAAATAATACGCCTAAGTTTATAAAAAATAATTCTCCGTTCAAAATCTATTTTACAGCTAAACCTTTTGATTTTAAAGTAGAAACAAAGAAATATGTGTTTTATGTAAATAAAAAAGCTAGTGAAAATATAAAATTAAGTACATATAACTTATATAATGGCTTAAATGATAAGATAAGTTATGTTGAAAGTAAATTAGAGGATGCTTCAAATTTAATTAAAGGCAGCTTAATAGAAGTTTTAAAAAGCATCCCAATACTTAATATTATTGTTATAAAACCTTTAATTCAACATAATTATTGACAGTCCCCCTTTTGGTTGTGCTATAATTTACAGTGAATTATTCTACATTGGAGGGTACATTGATGCAAAGTGAAAGACAAAAGCATATTAGAAATTTTTCTATAGTAGCACATATAGATCATGGTAAATCAACTCTTGCAGATAGATTACTAGAAAAGACAGGAACTCTTACGGAAAGAGAAATGGATGAGCAAACATTAGATACAATGGAACTTGAGAAAGAAAGAGGGATTACAATAAAATCTCAAGCTGCAAGACTTGTATATAAAAGAGAAAATGGAGAAGAATACATACTTAACTTAATAGATACTCCAGGCCATGTGGATTTTAACTATGAGGTATCTAGAAGCCTGGCAGCCTGTGAAGGAGCAATTCTTATAGTAGATGCTACTCAAGGGATACAAGCACAAACTTTAGCAAATTGCTATCTTGCTTTAGATAATAACTTGGAAATAGTGCCAGTGATAAATAAAATAGATCTTCCAAGTGCAAGGCCAGATGAAATTAAAAAAGAAATAGAAGATGTAATAGGATTGGATGCCCATGATGCGCCTCTAGTATCCGCTAAGACAGGGTTAAATATACAAGACGTATTGGAAGCGGTTGTAGAAAAGGTACCTGCACCTGAAGGCGATGAAGATGCTCCGTTAAAGGCACTTATATTTGACTCCTATTATGATACTTATAAGGGAGTAGTATGTCATATAAGATTAAAGGATGGAAACATAAAGGCCGGAACTAAGATAAAGTTTATGGCTACAGGTAAAGTGTATGATGTAACAGAGGTAGGAGTATTTGTACCTCAGTATATGAAGATGGAGGAACTTGGAGCAGGGGATGTTGGATACTTTACAGCTTCTATAAAAAATGTTAGAGATGCACGTGTAGGTGATACAATTACGTTAGCAAGCAATCCAACTAAGGAAGCAATGCAAGGATACAGGCCTGCCATTCCTATGGTATTTAGTGGTATATATCCTGTAGATGGAGCTAAATATGATGAGTTAAAGGAAGCTTTGGAAAAACTTCAAATCAATGATGCAGCATTATCCTTTGAACCTGAAACATCCATTGCACTAGGATTTGGATTTAGATGTGGATTCTTAGGATTACTTCATATGGATATTATACAAGAAAGAATAGAAAGAGAATTTAACTTAGATATTATAACCACTGCACCATCTGTTGTATATAAAATAATAAAAACAGATGGGACGGAGTTAGAAATAACTAATCCTACTAACTTACCTGATGCAACAGAAATAGATTATATGGAAGAACCTGTGGTTAAGGCATCTATAATAACGCCTTCTGAATATGTAGGCGCAATTATGGATTTATCTCAAACAAGAAGAGGAACATTTAAAGATATGCAATATCTTGAAACTACAAGAGTAGTTTTAAATTACGACATTCCTTTAAATGAAATAATATATGATTTCTTTGATGCTTTAAAATCAAGAAGTAGAGGATATGCTTCCTTAGATTATGAAATTAAAGGATATCAAAGAACAGAACTTGTTAAACTTGATATACTTTTAAATGGCGATATAGTTGATGCGTTATCAATGATAGTACCTCAAGAGAGAGCGTATGCAAGAGGAAGAGGTATAGCTGAAAAATTAAAGGAAATTATACCAAGACAAATGTTTGAGATTCCAATACAAGCAGCAGTAGGCTCTAAGGTACTTGCAAGAGAAACTGTTAAAGCATTAAGAAAAGACGTGCTTGCTAAATGTTATGGTGGAGATATTTCCAGAAAGAAAAAGCTTTTAGAGAAGCAAAAAGAAGGTAAAAAGAGAATGAGACAAGTAGGAAGTGTTGAAGTTCCTCAAGAAGCCTTCATGTCTATTTTAAAAACTGAAGAATAAAAAATTATGACATTTTAAGATAATGTTGAACCTACCGTATGGGATTTGCATCTAGGAAAGCGTTCATTTCGCTAAGAGCGGCTAATATTTATAAATTTAAAATACCTAAGCCTCTTAAACTCGCTGTCGCTCAGACAGTAGGAGGCTCTATACGGTATTTTAAATTTATAAATAAAGCCGCTCTAAAGCTCATTCAATGCTTTCTACGATGTAAATGTGATACTATATGTTCAACATTAAAAATATCACTTACACCTGCTAAAGGAAGAAGTTCAGCTAACTGAGTTTCTAAAATATTTTAGGATTTATCACATAAAAGTCTTTTAGGGCGATAGCCCGAGGAGTTACAAGAACTTATACGAACTAAATGAGGAAATTTAAATTACAAGTTAAAAATATAATGCAATAAAAGATTTTTCATAAAAAATAGAATGATTAATATTTTATGACCTATCGGTCTTCGGGATTACCGTCCCTTTAGTCAGGTAATCATGAATGATATTTTTAATGTTGAACACAAATATAGAATTTGCATTGTAGAAAGCATTGAGCAAGCAATTAAAAGCTCTTTATTTCTGATTTCATGGCGCCGTATAGAGCCTTCTATTGTTTGAGCTATAGCGAGTTTAGAAGGCTTAGGCGCCTTGAAAGGAAGAAATATTAGAGCTTTTTTGCGTAGCCAACGCTTTCCTATTCTAAAGGGAGCTGATTAAAAATGAAAAAAGAACTTTCATTATACATACATATACCTTTTTGCAAACAAAAGTGCCTTTATTGCGATTTTCCATCATATTGCGGAGAAGAAGCTTTAATGGATTCTTATGTGGATGCTTTATGTACAGAACTTGATGATTTAGAAGATTATAAATTTAAAACTATATTTATTGGAGGTGGAACTCCATCTTATTTAGATATAAGACATTGGGAAAAATTGAAGTATAGCATAGACAAGCTAGATAAGAGTGATGGCTTAGAATTTTCTGTAGAAGTAAATCCAGGTACTGTAAGTAAAGAAAAACTTTGTAGGTTTAAGGAAATGGGAGTTAATAGATTAAGTATAGGGCTTCAAGCATGGCAAAATGAGCTGCTGCAGGGCATTGGAAGAATACATAAATTAAATGACTTCTTGGAAACATATAAGGAGGCAAGAAAGCTTCATTTTGATAATATAAATATAGATTTAATGTTTGGTCTCCCAAATCAAACATTAGAACAAATAGAAGAAACATTAATAGAAATAATTAAATTAAATCCTGAACATATATCATGCTATAGTTTAATAATTGAAGAAGAGACTCCGTTTTATACTAAATATGAAAATGATGAGTTGACTTTACCAAGTGAAGAAGTAGAAAGAGAAATGTATTCAAAGATTAAAAAAAGTTTACAGGAAAATGGATATAATCAATATGAAATATCAAATTTCTCAAAGCTCGGGAAAGAATGTATACATAATTTGGTGTATTGGAATTTGGATGAGTATATTGGCTGCGGAGCATTTGCTCATTCGTATATAAATCATAACAGATACAAAAATGTAGAAAGTATAAGAGATTATATAAAAAAAATAAATAATAATGAGAAAGTTAAGCTAGAAATTCATCATAATACTTTAAAAGATGATATGGAAGAATTTATGTTTATGGGCCTTCGAAAAATAAATGGAGTAGATATAAATGAATTTCAAAAGAGATTTAATAAAAATATATACGAAGTTTATGGGAAAATAATAGATAAATATTTAAAGGATAAATTACTTATATTAAAAGACAATAAATTATATCTATCCCCTAGAGGAATAGAGGTTTCGAATATGATTATGAGTGATTTTATATTAACTGTTTAAAATAAAATCAATAAGTATTAGTAATAAAGAAGAGATTTTGAAAGAAATATAGTTAAAAATTAATTTATAAGGGATAATTACCTATATTTCTTTAATATTTAAAATTAAATTAATTTGACAAATGATTTCGATAATGATATTTTTTAATCATAGCAGTTAGCACTCAACAGGAGTGAGTGCTAATAAAAGAGGTGATATTATGGAAATGGATGAGAGAAAAATAAAAATACTTCAGGCTATAATACTTGATTACATAGATACAGCAGAGCCTGTGGGTTCCAGGACCATAGCTAAAAAGTATGATCTAGGTATAAGTTCTGCTACTATAAGAAATGAAATGGCTGATCTTGAGGAAATGGGATATTTAGAGCAACTTCATAGTTCTTCAGGAAGAAAGCCTTCTGACAAAGGATACAGGTTATATGTAGATAAATTAATGCAGGTTTCCCGTGTAACCTATGAAGAAGAAGAATTCATAAAAAAGCATATAATAAAATCTACACTACATGAAATAGATAAAGTAATAAAAGAAGCATCATATTTACTTGCGGAACTTACGAGACTTACATCAGTAGTAAAGGCACCATCATTTAGAAAAGGCAAGATTAAATCTATACAACTTATACACATTGATAATAATAATATCCTATCTGTAATTGTTATAGATAGAGGAATAATAAAAAACAATTTGATAAGGATGACAAAATCTATAGATACAGAATTATTAGTTAAGATTAATAATTTATTAAATATAAGATTAAGTAATTTAAATATAGAAGAAATTAATTTAGAAGTTATAAATAATTTAAAAAGTGATTTATTTGGATATGAAGAGATATTTAATTCTATTATGCCAGTTATATACGAAAGTTTAAATAGTATGGAGTCTTCAGATATTTATTTTGAGGGAACTACTAATATATTTCATTATCCTGAATATAACGATATACAAAGAGCTAAGGAATTCTTATCATTAATTGATAATAAGAAGAAAGTAAATGATTTAATAAATTCTACTGAAAGTATGGATATTAAAATTGGAGGAGAAAACTTTTTAGAAGATGCTAAGGAGTGCAGTATAGTTTCTGCGGTTTATAGCATTGGAGGGCGTCCATTGGGCTCTATAGGAGTAATAGGACCAACAAGAATGCCTTATGATAAGGTTATCTCTATTTTAGCAGCAGTGGTGAATGAATTAAATAAAACTCTTACAGATGACTATATAAGATAAATTAGATTTAAATTACCTTAAATATAAAGATAAGAAACGGAGGCAGTCAAATGGAAGAAATTAAAAAAGAGGATTTAAATAATGAAGATAAAATATTTTCAGAAGATATGAAAATAGATGAATCCTTGGAAGAAGCTGAAATAAAAGAGGATAAGGAATTTGAGGAAATTGACGAAGAATTTGAAGGGGAAAGTATAGAAGAATTGAAAGAAAAAAATTCCAATATTTTAAATGAGAATAATAAATTAAGTAATGAATTAGAAACATTGAAAGAAAGACTTTTAAGAACAATAGCAGAGTATGATAATTACAGAAAAAGAACTTCTAAGGAAAAAGAAGGAATATACACAGAGGCTTGCAGCGATGTTTTAAAATATATGCTTCCAGTACTTGATAATTTAGAGAGAGCTGTAAGTGCTGAGGGAAGTTTTGAAGATTTAAAGAAGGGTGTTGAAATGACACTAAAACAATTTAAGGGATCTCTTGAAAAATTAGGTGTAGATGAAATTAGTATAGATAAAGGATTTGATCCTAATTATCATGAAGCTGTAATGCATATACAAGACGAGAATTATGGCAATAATGAAATAGTGGAAGTATTTCAAAAGGGATATAAAAGAGCAGACAAAGTAATAAGACACAGTATGGTAAAAGTTGTTAATTAAAATTTAAATAGAAATTCTATTTAATATTCATATATAAAAATATTATATTGTTTGATTTATAAGGAGGTAAAAAATACTATGGCAAAGGTAATAGGTATAGACTTAGGAACTACAAACTCTTGTGTAGCAGTTATGGAAGGTGGAGAGCCTGTAGTTATAACAAATGCAGAAGGAGCTAGAACAACACCATCAGTTGTTTCCTTTCAAGCTAATGGGGAAAGACTAGTAGGACAGGTGGCTAAAAGACAGGCCATAACAAATCCTGATAAAACTATAATTTCCATAAAGAGACATATGGGAACAAATCATAAGGTTAATATAGATGGAAAAGATCATACTCCACAAGAAATTTCAGCTATGGTGCTTCAAAAACTGAAAGCAGATGCTGAGGCATATTTAGGAGAAAAAGTATCACAGGCAGTTATTACAGTACCTGCATATTTTAATGATAGCCAAAGACAGGCAACTAAAGATGCAGGAAAAATAGCTGGACTTGAGGTTTTAAGAATAATAAATGAGCCAACAGCTGCAGCTTTAGCATATGGTCTTGATAAGATGGATAAAAATCACAGAATATTTGTTTATGATTTAGGTGGCGGTACATTTGATGTATCTATACTTGAACTTGGTGATGGTGTATTCGAGGTTAAATCCACTAATGGTAACACAAAACTTGGTGGTGATGACTTTGATGAGAGAGTTATGAATCATATAGCAGATACATTTAAGGCGGAATATGGTATAGACTTAAGAAATGATAAAATGGCGCTTCAAAGATTAAAGGAAGCAGCAGAAAAAGCAAAGATAGAATTATCTTCATCAATGCAAACTAATATAAACTTACCATTTATTACTGCTGATGCAACTGGTCCAAAGCATATAGATATGAATTTAACAAGAGCTAAATTTAATGAATTAACTCATGATTTAGTAGAGGCTACTATAGAACCAATGAGAAAAGCTCTAAGTGATGCTGGATTAAGCATGGGTGAGGTTGATAAGGTAATACTTGTAGGTGGATCTACAAGAATACCAGCTGTTCAGGAAGCTGTTAAAAACTTTACTGGAAAAGAGCCTTCTAAGGGAGTAAACCCAGATGAATGTGTTGCAGTTGGTGCAGCTATACAGGCTGGAGTTTTAACAGGAGATGTAAAAGATGTATTACTTCTTGATGTTACTCCATTAACACTTGGAATTGAAACCTTAGGTGGAGTAGCAACTGCATTAATAGAAAGAAATACAACTATTCCAACAAGAAAGAGTCAGGTGTTCTCTACAGCTGCTGATGGTCAAACTTCTGTTGAAATTCACGTAGTTCAAGGGGAAAGACAAATGGCAGAAGGTAACAAGACCCTTGGAAGATTTACACTTTCAGGAATAGCACCAGCTCCAAGAGGAATTCCACAAATAGAAGTTACATTTGATATAGATGCTAATGGTATAGTTAATGTTTCTGCTAAGGATAAGGGAACAGGAAAAGAAGCTAACATTACAATTACAGCTTCAACTAATTTATCAGAAGATGAAATAAATAAAGCAGTTAATGAAGCAAAACAATATGAAGAAGAAGATAAGAAGAGAAAAGAATCTATTGAAGTTAGAAATAATGCAGACCAAATGGCATATCAAACTGAAAAAGCATTAGCTGATTTAGGAGATAAGGTTTCAGCAGAAGATAAATCTAATATAGAAGCAAAGCTTAATGCTTTGAAAGAAGTTAAAGAAAAAGAAGATTTAGAAGCAATTAAAAAGGCTACTGAAGAGTTAACACAAGCGTTTTATGCAGTTTCATCTAAGATGTATCAAGGCGCAGAAGGTGCTGGATTTGATCCAAACATGGCTGGAGGAAACCCAGGTGCTGGAGCAAGTGGTCCTAAAGATGATAATGTAGTAGATGCAGATTATAAAGTAGAAGATGACAAATAGTATATAATTGACATATAATATAAAAGTAAATTGTGATTTGATTCAGATGGGGAGCATTCTCCATCTGAATATTTATGTTACATGATTTATGGAAATTTTTGATTTCGATATTTCAATTCATTAAAGGTGGTAAAAGTATGGCTAAAAAAGATTTTTATGAAATACTAGGACTTCAAAAGGGCGCAAGCGAAGAAGACATAAAGAAAGCCTTTAGAAAACTAGCAATAAAATATCATCCTGATAAGAATCAAGGGGATAAAGAAGCTGAAGAAAAGTTTAAAGAAATAAATGAAGCATATCAAGTGCTTTCTGACCCACAAAAGAAGGCTCAATATGATCAATTTGGAACCACAGATTTTAATGGTGGAGGATTTGATCCGTCTGGTTTTGATTTTTCAGGTTTTGGAGGCTTTGGAGACATATTTGATTCATTTTTTGGAGGTTTTGGTGGAAGTAGAAGAAGAAATGGACCTCAAAAGGGTGAGGATATGGAATATGCCGTAAATTTAACTTTTGAAGAAGCAATGACTGGAATAGAAAAAGAAATAAATATAACAAAGAGTGAAACTTGTGAAACTTGTAAGGGTAGTGGTTCTAAACCAGGAAGTCATTCTAAAACTTGTACCAAGTGTGGAGGTACTGGTCAAGTTAAGGTGCAAAGAAATACTCCACTTGGAAGTTTTGTAAGTGTAAATACTTGTGATGAATGTAATGGTAAAGGAACTGTAGTTACAGATCCATGTCCAGAATGTAAGGGCAAGGGTATATTAAGAAAATCTAAAAAAATAAAAGTTAATATACCAGCTGGGGTTGATACTGGAAATGTTATTCCTATAAGAGGACAAGGAGAAGCAGGAGTAAATGGAGGTCCTCCAGGAGATTTATATGTTGCAATAAGGGTAATGCCACATCCGTTCTTTAAAAGAAAGGGAGATGACATATATGTTGATACACATATAAGTTTTGGCAAGGCTTCACTTGGAACGGAACTTAAGGTGAAAACTATCGATGGAGAAGTTAAGTATACTGTTCCAGCAGGAACTCAGCCAGGTACAGTATTTAGACTAAAAGGAAAAGGAGTTCCACATGTAAATGGAAGAGGAAGGGGAGATCAATACGTAAATGTAGTAGTTGATATACCTAAATCTCTAAATCAAAAGCAGAAGGAAGCACTAGTTGCTTACATGGAAGCTAGCGGTGAAATAAAGAGTTCTGAAAAAGAAGGATTTTTAAAGAAATTTTTTAAATAAAAGTTGCGGAGCAATTTGTTTTTAGGAATTAGGATTAAGATACTAGGAATTGGGAAATGTAGAAACTTTGCAATGCAAAGTTTCATCTAATCCTATTACCTGGTACCTTTGGCCTAGTACCTATAAAAAATGCTTCGCATTTTTTATAGGGTGTTTACTTTAAAAAAGTAGGTCAATAATGTATAATTGATAAGTAATTTAGGATAATAAAAATTGGAGGGCATTTTATGCATAATGAAGATAAAGATTGGTTAGAGGTAAGTATTATAACTAGCAGTGAAGCTATGGAAGCAGTGTCTGGAATAATGTATAATACAGGAGTAAAGGGAGTTTCAATTGAGGATCCTGAAGATATAGAATATAAGAAAAATCATCCTGGAGATTGGGATTATTTTGATGAGACATTGCTTGTTGTAAAAGATGGCGTTGTAATTAAAGGATATTATAAAGATGATGAAAGTTTTGAGGAATATATATCATACATAAAAGAAAGTATAGATAATTTACATACATATGGAATAGACAAGGGAAAAGGAATAGTTACTGTAACTAAGGTAAATGAGGCAGATTGGGAAAATAACTGGAAGAAATATTATAAACCTACGAAAATAGGACAAAAAATAGTAGTAAGGCCCATATGGGAAGAATATAAGGCAAGCCCGGAAGAATTAGTTATAGATTTGGATCCAGGTATGGCATTTGGTACAGGTACTCACGAAACCACGCGCATGTGTGTGAAGGCATTAGAAAGATATGTTAAAGAAGATTCAACAGTATTTGATATAGGAACAGGGTCTGGAATACTTGCTATTGCTGCAGCAAAACTTAAGGCTAATAAGGTTATAGGTGTTGATTTAGATCCTGTAGCTGTAAAATCTGCCAAAGAAAATATATCATTTAACGAAGTAGATAATATAGAAATACTTCATGGAAATCTAATGGATGTAGTTAAAGGAAAAGCAAATATAGTAGTAGCTAATATAATAGCAGATATTATAATATTTTTAACAGATGAGGTAAAAAGTTTTATAGAGAAGGATGGATATTTCATTTCATCTGGCATAATCAAAGATAGAAAGCAAGATGTAATAAATAAGTTAAAGTCAAGTGGATTTGAAATAATAGAAGAAAATACTGAGGGAGAATGGGTTTGTATTGTTGCAAAACGTAACTAAGGAGTGTTGAATTTGCATAAGTTTTTTGTTCCTAAAGAAAATGTAAATATGCATCAAGCTGTAATTGAGGGAGAAGATGTAAAGCATATATATAAAGTATTAAGGCTTGAGGCAGGAGAAGAAGTAAGTATTAATAATTGTAATGGAGAAGAGTATTTAGGTATAGTAGAGGAAGTAAATAAAAATCAAGTAATAGTAAAGATTAAAGAAAAGCTTTCTATAAATAATGAAGCACCTATTAATATTTTTTTATTTCAAGGACTGCCTAAATCTACTAAAATGGATTTAATAGTACAAAAGAATTGTGAACTTGGCATAAAGGAAATAACGCCTATAATTACAGATAGGGTAGTTGTAAAAGGGGAAATTGGGCAATTTAAAAAAGTAGATAGATGGGTAAGAATTGCATTAGAGGCAGCAAAGCAAAGTAAGAGAACTATTATTCCAGAAGTAAGAGAGCCCATAGAATTTGATGAAGCATTAGCTGAGTTAAAAGACATGGATTTAGTTATAGTGCCTTATGAAAATGAAAAGGGATACGGAGTAAGAAAAGTAGTAAATAGCATAATTAAAGATGAAATTAAAAATGTAGGTATTGTAATAGGACCAGAGGGCGGATTTGAGGAAAGTGAAATAGAAAAGCTAAAGAATATGGGAGCTTTTATAGTGACACTAGGACCTAGAATACTTAGAACCGAAACAGCAGGGTTTGTAGCTGCATCTTTAATTATGTATGAATTAGGAGATTTAGGAGGAAATATTTAATGAGAGTTGCATTTACTACCTTAGGTTGTAGAGTGAATCAATATGAAACGGAAGCTATGACAGAAAAATTCATAAAGTCAGGATATGATTTAGTAAACTTTGATGAGTGTGCCGACGTATATGTTATAAACACATGCACTGTTACAAATATGGGAGATAAAAAATCCCGTCAAATGATAAGTAGGGCTAGAAGACTTAATGAAGAAGCTGTTATAGTAGTTGCTGGATGTTATTCTCAAATTGCACCAGATAAGGTGGCTGAAATTCCAGGAGTAGATATAGTAGTAGGGACTAGAAATAAGGGCGAAGTAGCAGAACTTGTAGGGAAATTTTTAGATGAGAAAAGTCAAATTGTAGAAGTAGCTGATGTTCTTAGAAATAACATATTTGAAGAATTAAATATACAAGAATATCAAGATAAAACAAGAGCCTTTTTAAAGATTCAAGATGGATGTAATAGATTTTGTTCATATTGTTTAATTCCATTTGCCAGAGGAGCAGTATGCAGTAAAAATCCTGAAAAGGTAATGGAAGAAGTATATAGACTTGCAAATCATGGATTTAAAGAAGTTATTTTATCCGGTATACATATAGCTTGTTATGGAGATGATATTGGAGAAGGTTGGAACTTAGTTAAATTATTAGAAGAAATTGATAAAGTAGAGGGAATAGAAAGAGTAAGAATAGGATCTATAGATCCTCAATTTTTCACAGAAGGTATAATAGAAAGACTTTCTAAGTTAAATAAGCTTTGCCCACATTTTCATTTATCTCTTCAAAGTGGATGTGATGAAACTTTAAAAAGAATGAATAGAAAATATACTATTAAAGAATATAGGGATATAGTTGAAGGATTAAGAAAGTCCATAGCTGATGTTTCTATAACTACTGACATAATAGTAGGATTTCCAGGAGAAACTGAAGAAGAATTTAATAAGACTTACGAGTTTTTAAGTGGAATTAAGCTTTCAAAGATGCATATATTCAAGTTTAGTCCAAGAACGGGAACTAAGGCAGAGCATATGCCAAATCAAGTAGATGGAACTATAAAAGATGAAAGAAGTGCTAAACTAATAGAATTAAATAGGAAAAATGAAAAAGAATTTATGGAAAAGTTCATTGGAGTAAATTTCAAAGTTCTTTATGAGCAAAACTTTAATGGAAATGATGATTTATATGAGGGATATACTCCGAATTATATAAAGGTAGTATCAAAATCTGAATCTCAGATAGATGAAAAAATATTAGATACAAAAATTATTGAAGCAAAAGATGAATATAGTATTGGAAATATTATGTAGATTAAGATATAATAAATGTAACATTTGACTATAAGGGAACATCTCAAATACTTGAGATGTGCTGATTTATAACGAAAACAAAGATTTCTATAAAACGTACAAATTATGTAAATGATGCAGGAGGTGAAATAATGGAGAACTGTATATTTTGCAAAATAGTAAAAGGTGAAATACCTTCACAAAAGGTATATGAAGATGACAAGGTTTTAGCATTTAAAGATATTAGCCCTGAAGCGCCAGTACATGTGATTATAATTCCGAAAAATCATATAGAAAACGTAAATGATCTTACAAAAGAAAATAGCGATATAATAGCTCATATATTTATGACAGTAAAAGATATAGCACAAAGGCTTGATTTAGCTGACAAAGGATATAGAGTTGTTACTAACTGTGGAGAAGATGGAGGGCAGACAGTAGGGCATATTCACTTTCATTTGTTAGGGGGAAGAAGTCTACAGTGGCCACCAGGATAAAAAGATTTCAAACATTAAATGAAATTGTTGACAGTATCTTAAATAGTATTATATAATAGAATATGTGCTATGCGACCCACGAATTACCTGTTCAATTTTTTAAATTAAATTGAAATAGCGGAGGGAGGGAGATCAATGTCAGAAATAAAAGTTGGAGAAAATGAATCACTAGAAAATGCATTAAGAAGATTTAAGAAAAAATGCGCTAGAGCTGGTGTTCTTTCTGAAGTAAGAAAAAGAGAACATTACGAAAAGCCAAGCGTAAAAAGAAAGAAAAAATCAGAAGCTGCTAGAAAGAGAAAGTTTAAGTAATATTTCTTTTGAAAGAAGGTACTAATTATGGCCCTAAAAGAAAGACTACAACAGGATTGGAAAGAAGCTTTAAAATCAGGTAACAAATTTAAAGCAAATACTATTAGTACGGCTAGATCAGCTATACTACTAGGTGAAAAGACTGATGGAAGAATTCTTGAAGATGATGAAATCGTCGATATTTTAGCTAAAGAAGTTAAACAAAGACGTGAGGCTATGCTTGAATTTGAAAAAGGAAATAGGCAGGATTTAGTTGATAGTGTAAAAGCAGAAATTGAAATCTTGTTAAGTTACCTTCCTCAGCAATTAACTAATGAAGAAGTAAAAGGTATCATTTTACAGGTAATTGAAGAAGTTGGGGCAAATAGTATAAAAGATATGGGCAAAGTAATGGCCGTAGTTGTATCTAAAACTAAGGGTAGAGCAGACGGGAAAGCTGTTAGTGAGATAGTAAAAAAGCTTCTAAATAAATAGAATTAACATAAAGGCTGAGGTAACTCAGCCTTTTTTTACATATATAAATCATAACCTTCTCTTAACATTCATAAATTAATATGAAAGTATTTTTAGGAGAAAGATATGGAGGAAAGAATAGATAAGACTAAAAATGAACTAGCTGAAAAACTGGATTTGCCAAGAGATATAGTGATGGATTTCCCTAAAATAATAATAACAGGGGATAATGAAATAATAATAGAAAATCATAAAGGAATAGTTGTTTTCGATGAAAAGCAGGTTAAAATTAAGTCAAGGGTTGGATTGGTGTGTATATACGGCAGTGATTTTGAAATACCTTTCTTAGGGGGAAGTACCATAACCCTTAAAGGAAAATTTAAATCCATAGTGTATGAAAAAAATGATTAAGATAAACTTAGAAAATTATAAAAGAAGTAGCATTGAAATTGAAGCCCAATCCTTAAATATCGAAAAGTTTATAAACCTGCTTTGGAAAAATAACATAGGAGTAAAAAATATAAGAAAAAAAGATTTAACAACTGTATCTTTGGAAATTTCATTAAAAGATTATCTTAAGCTAGACAAAATATCAAAAAAAACACATACTAAGCTAAAGGTAATAAAAAGAAAAGGACTTGCATTTTTATTTATAAGAATGAGAAAAAGAAACGCATTAATTTTTGGCACAGTATTTTTTATTTGTATACTATATTATTTATCTACCTTTGTATGGAAGATAGATATAGTTACAGAAAAAAGGCTTTCACCCTATGAGCTCAGAAGAGAACTTGCAAGTTATGGTATAAAAGAAGGAATTAGAAAAAGGAATTTAAATATAGGGGTTATAGAAGAAAAGTTAACAAAAGATAATGATGAAATTTTGTGGGTAAGAGTTAGGGTAGAGGGGTCTGTGCTTAAAGTTGTAGCATCAGAAAGAGCTACTCCTCCGATGCTTGTGCATGAAACTACTCCAGGTAATTTAGTAGCTATGAAAGATGGAGAAGTAGTAAGGGTATATACTACTTCAGGTACGGCTTTAGTTAAAAGAGGGGATGTAGTTAAAAAGGGACAGCTTCTTGTAAAAGGAGAGCAGGGAAGAGAAGGAAATATATATCAAGTACCTGCTAAGGGACATGTAATTGCAAGAACCTTTTACGAGGATGTGAAAAAGATACCAGTTGTTGAAAAGATAAAAGAAAGAACGGGGAATAAAGTAAAAAATATATTTATACAAATAGGAAATAAAAAGATATTTTTTAAAAAGGAAATGAATAACTTTTCAAATTATGATAAAATAGTAAATAAAAAAGGTTTTTTTATAACGGAAGAATGCTTTGAAATTCAAGAAAAAAACAAAGCCATTGATAAAAAGAAAGTTATAGATAATTATTCTAAAGAAATGATAAAAAAAATTAAACAGTCTTTAGATAAAAACACTGAAGTGGTAGACGAAATTGTAGAAGAGAAAGCAGAAAATGAATATATAATTCTTAGAGTACTTGTCGTAGGGGAAGAAAATATTGCATCACAAGAGAAAAATAATTAACATCAAAGGGATGGTAATTCATGATTAAAATTAATTTAAGAAATTTATATAGGAATAAGAATACAAATAGAATAGCAATTTTCTTTTGTATTTTTATTTTTATATATTCCGTATTAGTAACATCACTAGTAACACAAAAGTATAATTTACAAGAAGGGGATATAGCCAAAGTAGATATAAAGGCACCAAGAGAAATTATAGATGAAGCTGCAACTAAGACTAAGATACAGCAAGCGTTACAAGCAGTTCCGCTTCAATATAATAAAAATCCTGAAGTTAAGACTCAAGTGTTAAATGATATTAATGAATTGCTTAATAATGTATATACCTTGAAGGATAGTGCTTATGAAAACGATGAAAAAGTAAATAATTTAAAGACTACTTCTAAGATAACACTAGAGGAAGAGGATTATTTATCCTTAATATCCCTAAATAAAGATGAAATTAAAGTAATACAAGGTTTTCTAGCGGGTGTGATGTCGGAACTTTATGACAATGTAAATATAAGTGATAATAAGCAGAAAAGCAATCAAGAAGATATAAAAAAGGCTCAAGAATTTATAAATATAAAGGTAAATTCTTCAACACTACCAAAGAAAGTACTGAAGAATTTAGTTATATCAATTGCGTATAAGCAAATTAAACCTAACTTTTTTTATAATGAAGAAAAAACCGAAGAGCTTAGGGAGGAGATTAGGAAAAAATCACCTATTGTTATAAAAAAAGATCAAACAATAGTTAAAGAAGGAGAACCGGTAACAAGAATACAATTAGACATTTTGCAAAAATTAGGTCTTCTAAATACTAAAGATAGCCACAGGTGGTATATATATTTCAATTTAGGCATATTTGTGTTTTTGATACTATCCTTACAGTGGTTCTATGCATATAAGTTCAAAAATGAAATATATAAAGATAATAGTAAAATTATATTAATTGGTATATTGAATTGTTTGGCTGTTGCTATTGCAAGATCGCTTAATATTCAGCCATTTTTAATTCCATTTGCCTTTATACCTATGATCACTACTTTACTATTGGTAGATAGGAAAATATCTTTAATAATAAATGGCTTTAACTGTGTATTTATAAGCTGTGCTGTAGGATTTAATGCTGAAATTATTTTGCTTGCTATAGTTAATGCAATACTTGGTTCTGTAATACTTAGGAAAATGCAGCAGAGAAATGACATATTATATTGTTCTTTGTATATAGCTGTAATAAATGTTATCTTTGCGTTTTCTTTAGGATTACTTTTAAGTGATAATATAGCAGAGGTTGCGAGAAAGGCATCCTTTACTTTGGCAGGAGGTATAATTTCAGGTGTACTTACTATAGGGTTTCTACCCTTTTTTGAGAGTACTTTTGACATAGTTACCACTATAAAGCTTTTAGAACTTTCTAATCCCAATAATCCGTTACTTAAAAGGCTTTTGATGGAGGCTCCTGGTACTTATCACCACAGCATTTTGGTTGGAAATTTGTCGGAGGTTGCAGCTGAAGAAGTTGGGGGGAATCCAGTGCTTGCAAGAGTAGCTTCTTATTATCATGATATAGGGAAAATAAAAAGGCCTTATTTCTTTAAGGAAAATCAAATAGGAAATGATAATCCGCATAATAAGATTTCTGCGAATTTAAGTACGCTGATAATAACTTCCCACATAAAGGATGGAGAGGAATTAGCTAAGGATTATAAGATACCTTCAGTTATTCAAGATATAATAAAACAGCACCATGGTACAACATTAGTAAAGTATTTTTATCTAACTGCAAAAAATTCTAGTGAAAATCCAGATGAAGTCAATGAAGAAAATTTTAGATACCCAGGTCCAAAGCCTCAAACTAAAGAAGCGGCTATAATAATGCTTGCAGATAGTACTGAGGCAGCAGTGAGATCTATAAGCGAGCCAACTAAAGGGAAAATAGAAGAAATGGTAAACAATATAGTTAAAGCAAGATTAAATGAGGGTCAATTGGATGAATGCGACTTGACTTTAAAAGAAATAGAAAAGATAAAGAAAACCTTTGTAAAAGTACTAATGGGCATATATCATCAAAGAATAGAATACCCTACAGATAAGTGGGATAACAAAACTAACGGGAGTGATAAAAGAAAATGATATATATAGAAAATGGTCAAGATAAAGTAGAAGTAAATAAGGAGTTAGAAAATACTATAGAAAGTATAATAGATTATGCGCTAAAAGAAGAGGAAGTAAATATAGATTACGAAGTAAGTGTCATATTTGTTGATAATGAAGAAATAAAAGAAATAAACCTGGAGAATAGAGCAATAGATAAAGAAACAGATGTACTTTCATTTCCTATGCTTGAGTACAGTGATGGAAAGGTATTTAAAGAAATGTATAAAGGATATAAGTTTTCACCTATATATTTAGATGATGGGAAGTTAGTACTTGGGGACATAGTTCTTTCTTTAGAAAAGGCATTGGAACAAAGCGAAGAATACGAGCATTCTTTTCTAAGAGAAGCTTGTTATTTAACAATACATTCTGTACTTCATCTTTTAGGATATGATCATATGGAAGAAGAAGAAAAGTTAATTATGAGAAAGAGGGAAGAGGAAATTTTGAGTAAGTTTCAATTAACAAGATAATATACTAAAAGTAGGTGCCTGAATGAAAAGTGTGAAAAAATTATTAGATAGCTTTAATTATTCAATCGAAGGAATATTATATGCGGTAAGAACTCAAAGAAATATGAGAATCCATATGATAGCAGCTCTTGCAGTTCTCACTATTTGCTTTTTCTATGATATAAGTAAGACGGAGCTTTTAATAATACTTTTATCAGTTACCATGGTAATAACTGCAGAGCTTATAAATACTGCTATTGAAGCTTCTATAGATGCTACAACCAATTATTATCACCCTTTAGCTAAAATTGCGAAAAATGTAGCAGCAGGGGCAGTTTTAGTTACTGCTATAAATGCTTTAGCAGTGGGATATATTATATTTTGGAGCAAACTTGTATATATAAACTTTATGGTGATTAATAAGATTAAGAATTCTAACCCATATACTATATTTATAATTTTTATTATTGTGCTTATAAGCACTTTAATTGTAAAAGCTATATTTGGGGAGGGGACTCCATTAAAGGGAGGAATGCCAAGTGGTCATAGTGCCATATCCTTTTCTATAGCTACTATGATTGCCCTAATAACTGAAGATGTTGAAGCTATAATTTTAAGTTTTTTTTTAGCAATAATTGTTGCTCAAAGCAGAGTGGACTCAGAAGTACATTCTATTATAGAAGTTATAGTAGGAGCGGTATTTGGAACACTAATCACTTTGTTATTATTTAAAGTTTTTGGGTAAACTAGTATTTAGATATTATAGGGAATTAATTTAATATTTTATTAATTAAACTGTAATGAAATAAAATGATATAATTGTTTAAGAACTAAGATGGAAATTGGAGGGATGAGGAAAGTGAAAGGGGAATATAGTAAATTAATTGAAGAAGCTATAAATGCTAGAGAATTTGCATATGTACCTTACTCTAACTTTAAGGTGGGCGCAGCAGTTCTTATGGAAGATGGAAGTATATACTCAGGATGTAATATAGAAAATGCATCTTTTGGAGCTACTAATTGTGCAGAAAGAACAGCTGTATTTAAAGCTATTTCTGAAGGTAAGAAAGAAATAAAAGCTTTAGCTGAAATTGGAGATATAGAAACTTATACAATGCCTTGTGGTATATGCAGGCAGGTAATTAGTGAATTTATATCTGAAGATATAGATGTTATTTTAATAAAAAATAAAAGTGACTTTGTAATAAAGAAGTTTAGTGAAATATTCCCATTATCATTTTCTAAAAAAGACCTCAACAAATGAAGGAGGATATATGTTTAAATCAGGATTTATAACAATAATAGGAAGACCGAATGTCGGAAAGTCAACTTTGTTGAACCATATAATGGAGGAAAAGTTGTCTATTGTATCTAGTAAACCACAAACTACAAGAAACAATATTCAAACTATCCTTACAGATAAGGAATCACAAATAATATTTGTGGATACTCCAGGAATCCATAAACCACGACATAAGCTTGGAGAATATATGGTAAATGTAGCTACAGATGCTTTGAAAGAGGTAGATGTAGTGCTTTTCTTAACTACTCCAGAAGGAGAATTTGGAAAGGGAGATGAATATATATTAAACCAGCTTGAAGCAGCAAAGGTGCCTGTATTTCTTGTAGTAAATAAAATAGACGAAAATACTCAAGAAAGGGTGGCAAAGACACTACAAATTTATTCGGAAAAGTTTAAGTTTACAGAAATTATACCTATTTCTGCAGCTAAGGGAAAAAATGTAGATAAATTAATGGAAATTGTAAAAAATTATATCCCAGAAGGACCTATGTATTATCCAGAGGACATGATAACAGATCAACAGGAAAGATTTATAGTTGCTGAAACAATTAGGGAAAAGGCATTGAGACTTTTATCAGAAGAGGTGCCTCATGGAATAGGTGTGGATATTATAACTATGAAGAAAAAAGAAAATGGAGCATATGAAATAAATGCAGATATGCTTTGTGAAAAAGATTCACACAAAGGAATAGTAATAGGGAAAAATGGAGAAATGTTAAAAAAGATAACCCAATACTCTAGACAGGACTTGGAAACATTTTTACAATGCAAGGTTTACTTGAAAATTTGGGTAAGAGTCAAAAAGGACTGGAGAGATAACAATACAGTATTAAGAGAGCTAGGGTATAAATAGCAAGGAGATGATTTTCTGGCTATATTTCAGACAAGAGCGCTAGTACTTAAAACTCAAGATTATAAGGAATCAGATAGATTGATCTGGTTTTATACAGAGAAGCTAGGGAAAATTTCTGCTATAGCTAAAGGTGCTAAGAAAAATAGAAGTAAGTATTTCTCAAATACTTTAACATTTACATATGGTGATTATATACTTTATAGAGGGAAGGGTATGTATACACTAAATGAAGGTACTATTATAGATTCTTTTCAAGGAATTTTAAGTGATTTTGATACTATATCCTATGCTTCATATCTTTGTGAACTTATAGATATAAGCATGGCTGAGGAAGAAAGTAATAGAGAGCTTTTCAAGGAACTTGTAACAGCTTTTTACCTTATGAAGAATAATGCTTGTGATTTAGAAACCTTAGCTAGGGTCTTTGAAATGAATATACTTAGGGCTACAGGATATGGACTTAATTTACATAAGTGTTCGATATGTAAAGAGCCTATAAGTTCAGCAGATTATATTAGTATTCAATATCTTGGGGGTGTATGTACTAAGTGCCCAAAATTAAATGGTATGAAGGTAAGCCCTGCAGCTTATAATATTATTAAATATCTAAATAATTTAGCACTGGAAAAATCCTATAGAGTTACAATACCTTCTAATTTAAAAGAAGAAATTGAAAAATTGTTAGGGACTATTATAGCTCAAAGTTATATTAGAAAACCTAAGAGTTTAGAAACATTAAACTTTATTAAAAGGAGTGAAAAAAGTGAGTGAAATAACTTTAGAAAAAATTGATATTGTAAGAGATAGAACTGGAGTTAGTTACGCCGAAGCAAGAGAAGCTTTGGAAAAGTCTGAAGGAAATGTAGTAGATGCATTAATATTTATTGAAGAAAATAAAAAGGCTCCAAAGGAAAATTCATATACTAATAAAGATGAATTTGTGAAATGGTTAAAAGACCTTGTAAGTAAAGGTAATGTTGCTAGAATAAGAATAAAAAAAGATGAGAAGGTATTATTAGATATACCAGTAACTGCAGGACTCGTAGTAGCTATACCAAGTCTAATTTATGCACCCCTAATTACATTAGGCGTATTTGCAGCAGCCTTAACGCAGATTACTATAGAAATAACTAAAAAGGATGGCACCGTTGAGGTGGTTAATAAAATATTGAAATCCACCGTGGAAGACGTAAAAGAAAAGGCTCAAAATGCAGCATCTAAGGTACAAGATAGTGCATTAAATGTAAAAGATAAATTTACTGGTGAAAAAAGTAGTACTAATGACGAAAATAATAATGTATACACATATACAGTTGACTTTGAAGAGATTGACGAGGAAAGTAACTCGGAAAATAAGGAAAAGTAATAAAAAAGGTCAGCAGAAAAAATCTGCTGACTTTTAGTTTTAAAGGTAAAATTGTTGAATAAAAAATGAAGATTTGGTAAAATTTATGTAGTGGGTATCTTTATAATATATGTATCCTAAATTGTAAAACTATAATCTTTTTCTTTCTTTAAGATTGTTAAATAGCAAAGTTATATGGAAATAGAAACAAAATGCGCAAAATATTAAAAAATAATAGACATATATAAATAAAAGTGTTATACTATTTATGAATTTAAGGGAAATAATACATATAATTGTTGGTTATGTGTGAAAGAGGGTGAAATAAATTAAACTATCACTAAGACAAGAGGAAATTATTAAATTAGTAAAGGAACACGAACCTATAACTAGTGAACAGCTTGCAGGTAAACTAAGTGTTACCAGAGCAGCATTAAGACCAGACTTAGCTATTCTCACCATGACAGGAATTTTAGAAGCAAAGCCGAAGGTAGGATATATATATTCAAGGAAACCCTCTTATAGTTTGGTTTATGATTACATAAGAAACATACAGGTAAAGGATGTAATGGGAAGTCCCGTAGTTGTTAATGAATCTACAATGGTTTATGATGCTATAGTAAATTTATTTTTAAATGATGTTGGTACACTTTTTATAGAAAATAACGGATTGCTCGTAGGTGCAGTTTCAAGAAAAGACTTTTTAAAGTCTGCTATGGGAGGAACTGACATGCATAAGATACCTGTAGGTATTATAATGACTAGAATGCCTAATATAGTATTTGTAAAAGAAGAAGACAGTGCTTATGAAGCAGCTATAAAAATTATAGAGCATGAAGTAGATAGTTTGCCAGTTGTAAAAAAAGTTGATGATAATGATAAAAAAGAAGCTTATAAAATCATTGGCAAAATATCAAAAACTAATATTACAAAACTTTTAGTAAAAATGGGAGAAAACTCATAAAAAAATTTAAGGAGTATATTAATAAACTCTTTAATATAATAAATAGATAAATAAACATACAAAAGGGGTTGTTTATAAATGGAAATCAAAAAGTATGTATACCTGTTTAACGAAGGCAATGCCTCAATGAAAAATTTACTTGGTGGAAAAGGTGCTAATTTAGCAGAGATGACTAATTTAGGTATACCTGTACCACAAGGTTTTACAGTTTCTACGGAAGCTTGCACTAGATATTATGAAGATGGTAAAAAAATATCCGATGAAATAGTAAATGAAATTTCTAATGCTATGGCAAATCTTGAAAACATTACAGGAAAGAAATTTGGAAGCTTAGAAAATCCTCTTCTTGTATCAGTAAGATCTGGAGCAAGAGTTTCTATGCCAGGTATGATGGATACAATTTTAAACCTTGGTTTAAATGATAATACAGTAGTGGCTTTAAGTAATTTAACTAATAACGAAAGATTTGCATATGATTCCTATAGAAGATTTATACAGATGTTTTCTGATGTAGTTATGGGAATAGATAAAAGAAACTTTGAAGATATTTTAGATGAGGTTAAGGAATCTATAGGAGCTAAGTTTGATACGGATTTAAAAGCATCTGATTTAAAAGAAGTAGTAAAAAAATACAAGGCCCTATATAAAAAGGAAATGGGAGAAGATTTCCCTGAAGATCCTAAAGCTCAGTTAATAGAAGCAGTAACTGCAGTATTTAGATCATGGGATAATCCAAGAGCTATTGTATATAGAAGATTAAATGATATTCCAGGTAGCTGGGGTACAGCAGTTAATATTCAAAGTATGGTATTTGGTAATATGGGAGATACATCAGGTACAGGGGTTGCATTTACTAGAAATCCTGCTACTGGTGAAAAAGAAATCTTTGGTGAATACCTTATAAATGCTCAAGGTGAAGATGTTGTTGCAGGAATTAGAACTCCTCTTCCTATAACTAGATTACAGGAAGATCTTCCAGAATGCTATAAAGAATTTATGGATATAGCTAATAGATTAGAAAATCACTACAAAGATATGCAGGATATGGAGTTTACTATTGAACAAGGTAAATTATATTTCCTTCAAACAAGAAATGGTAAGAGAACAGCTCAAGCAGCACTTAAAATAGCTGTTGAAATGGTAGAAGAAGGACTTATAACTAGAACAGAGGCTGTACTTAAAGTTGACCCAAAGCAGCTAGATACATTACTTCACCCAAACTTTGATTCACATCAACTAGAAAATGCTAAGGTTATAGCTAAAGGACTTCCAGCTTCTCCAGGAGCAGCTTGTGGAAAGGTATATTTCACAGCGGAAGATGCAAAGGCACATCACGAGTTAGGGGAAAAGGTTGTACTTGTAAGAATTGAAACATCTCCTGAAGATATAGAAGGAATGATTGCATCAGAAGGTATACTTACTGTAAGAGGAGGTATGACATCTCACGCTGCAGTTGTTGCTAGAGGTATGGGAACTTGTTGTGTTGCAGGATGTGGAGAAATAGTTGTACATGAAAGTACTAGATGCTTTGAAGTAAATGGAGAAATGTATAAAGAAGGAGATTATATATCCTTAGACGGAAGTACAGGATATGTATACGGTCAGGCCATTAAAACTGTAGCTCCTGAGATAAGTGGATATTTTGGAACATTTATGTCATGGGCAGATGAAATAAGAGCTCTGAAAGTTAGGGCAAATGCAGATACTCCAAGAGATGCAGCTCAAGCAGTTAAGTTTGGAGCTGAAGGTATAGGACTTTGTAGAACAGAGCATATGTTCTTTGATGAAGATAGAATTCCAGCAGTAAGAGAAATGATAGTATCAGAAACAGAAGAGCAAAGAAGAAAAGCTTTAGAAAAGCTTTTACCAATGCAAAGAGAAGACTTTATAGGAATTTATGAGGCTATGGAAGAAAGACCAGTAACTATAAGATTCTTAGATCCACCACTACATGAATTCCTTCCAACAGAAGATGAAGATATTGAAGAATTAGCAAAGGATATGGGAATAACATTCCAAACTTTAAAATCAAAGGTTGAATCCTTACATGAATTTAATCCAATGATGGGTCATAGAGGATGTAGACTTAGTGTATCATATCCAGAAATTGCAGAGATGCAAACAAGAGCGGTTATAGAAGCAGCAATAAAAGTTAAGAAAGACAAGGGATTTAATATAGTTCCTGAAATAATGATACCACTTGTCGGTGAAGTAAAAGAACTTAAATATGTAAAAGATATAGTTGTAAATGTTGCAAATTCTATAATACATGAAGCAGGAGTAGAATTAAAGTACCATGTGGGTACTATGATAGAAATTCCAAGAGCAGTTATAACTGCAGATGAAATTGCAAAAGAAGCAGAATTCTTCTCCTTTGGAACAAATGATTTAACACAAATGTCATTTGGATTCTCAAGAGATGATGCTGGTAAATTCTTAAATGATTATTATGAAAAGAAAGTATATGAGTTTGATCCATTCCAAAAGCTAGACCAAAAAGGAGTAGGAAAACTTGTAGAAATGGCTTGCGAATTAGGTAAAAAGACAAGACCGGATATAAAGCTTGGAATATGTGGAGAGCATGGAGGGGATCCATCTTCAGTGGAATTTTTCCATGAAACTGGATTAAATTATGTATCTTGCTCACCATATAGAGTTCCAGTGGCAAGACTTGCAGCAGCACAAGCACAAGTGAAAAATCCAAGAAAATAAAGCTATTAAAAGAGCTAAGTCCTAAATATTTAGGACTTAGCTCTAATTTATTGTAGTTTGAAATTTTTCTTCTATATATTTTGCAAATTCATAAACAAATTTACAGTGTTCTTCAGTTTTATTTACAGATTTTTTTAGCAATGTAAAGAAAGAAGTTTTATTACACTTTCTTATATTATTATAATAATCTCTGGAAATTTTCCAATACTTTTGTGGAAAACTTAAATATGATAATATATATTTATATTCATCTAAATTTAAAGGGCGAATTTTTTCATACATATTTAAGCATCTTATACACAAATCAAAATTCCATCTAGTTTTATCACGTTTTAATATTCTTCTCAAAAAATAAGATATATCATGAACGCAATAGTCAATTTTACATTTATCAAAATCAATTACCCAAATCGAGTTGTTCTTATCAAATATTATATTTTTATTTACGTAATCCAGATGGCATAAGGAAGTACCTAAGTTGTTGAAATTTATGCTATTGGATATGGAAAGGGAAGTTTTAGCAAGTAAAAAGTTGTCATGAAAATTTTGAAGAAATAATCTTGAAAAATTATCCTTATACCTAAATGCTTTATTTGAGCAGTTTAAAAGGTCACCAAAATGTTTGGATGTAGATATAGTTATATCTTCAAATTCGGAGCGTAAATTGCTCCCTTTGATAGGTTTGAAGTTTATTGTACATTTGTGTATTTTTCCAAGATTTAAGGCAGAGATCAAAGTATCTGAGTCATCATCGTAACTACATTTTCGGCCTTCAATCCAATCTGTTAATATAAAAAGCATGCCATTATAATTTACAAACCTACTTTTATTGTATGTAGGTAGTACTCTAGGAACAAGTACATTGTGTCTATAAAGCCATTCTATAGCTGAATATACAAATAGCAAGTCTTCTTTATTAAAGTAAACTTTTTTAAGGCAGTAACTTTTATTTGTATCTAGAACTTTATAAACAGCTCGTTGTTTATCTGTATCTTTAAACTTTACCCTTTCAACAGGGCAATTTTCCAGGTTATAATAAGGAAGCACGTATTTTTTTATATTTTCTTCGGATAATAAATCATAACTATATGTTGAAGCCATACTTGGCATATAAACACTCCTTATCTATTCATATATTATAATGATATTACTTACGATTTAATATTATACATAGTAATTTCTATATTGCTAAAAATAAAAGGAGTTTTGCGTATTATTATAGAATACATAAAAGTGGTGATGAATATGTTAATTAGAGAAACAATAGAAGAAAATGAAAGTAAGATTTTAATAAGAGGGGCTTCGTTATCTGTAAACTCTAAAGGGAGGGCAAGTGCTGAGAACAATGATGAAATAAGAACTTGTTTTATGGTAGATAGAGATAGAATAATTCATAGTAAGTCCTTTAGAAGACTTAAACATAAAACTCAAGTATACATAAAAACTTGGGGTGATCACTATAGAACTAGGCTTACTCACACTTTAGAAGTAGCCCAAATAGGAAAAACCATAGGTAAAGCTATAGGTTTAAATGAGGACCTTATTGAAGCTATAGCATTAGGACACGATATAGGGCATGTAGCCTTTGCGCATAATGGTGAAGATGTATTAAATGAGTTACTTCCAGAAGGATTTAGACATAATGAAAACAGTATAAGAGTACTTACAAAGATTGAAAGACAGGGAAAAGGATTAAATTTAACAAAGGAAGTTTTAGATGGAATATTGAATCATAGCGGCTTTTCTAAGGGAGAAAAAGGAGATAAAGCATTTACTTTAGAAGGGCAAGTAGTAAGATATAGTGACAAAATTGCATATGTAAATCATGATATAGATGATTCTATAAGAGCAGGGCTTTTAAAGGAAGAAGAAATACCGCCAGAGCTTCTTAAAGTTCTTGGAAAAAGTCATGGAGAAAGAGTAGATACGCTAGTGAAAGATCTTGTTTATAATACTTTAAATAATATAAAAGGCAGCAAAGTACAGGTATGTTTAAGTTCAGAAGTTGAAAAGGCTTTAATAGAACTTAGAAAATTTATGTTTGAAAAGATATATAAGGGACCTATATTAAAAGAAGAAAGAGATAAGGCCAAGTTTGTATTAAAACAAGTATTTACATATTATATAAAATATCCTGAAAAAATGCCTGAATTTTATTTAAAAATTGTGAAAGCGGAAGGATTGTATAGAGGAGTTGCAGATTACATATCAGGGATGAGTGATGATTATTGCCTTATTATATTCAATCAAATATATGTTCCTAAAATTGTAATTTATTAGTATAAAACCTGCGTTAATTGGAAAAATAATGTTTGTGTCTAATAAAATAAAAAATAAAAATTATGAAGGATATTTTTATTTTTTACAGAATATATAAATATAATATAAAACTTACACTAATATTTGCTTCAGGAGAAGGATTATAATTCTTTTTGTCGAATATATAAAATAAAACGGATATTTTGTTGCAAAATCATATAAAAGTTTATTATAATTAAAAGGTTAGGTGAAATAAATAATTGATATCGGAAGATGTCGTTCAAAAGGTAAAAGAATCTAGTGACATAGTAGATGTGATAGGACAGTCAGTAAAGTTAAAAAGAGCTGGCAAGTATTATGTTGGGTTATGCCCATTTCATAATGAGAAATCTCCTTCCTTTACTGTAACACCGGATAAGCAAATCTACAAGTGCTTTGGCTGTGGTGAAGCTGGGAATGTCATAAGTTTTGTTATGAAAACCAGAAATATATCATTTACAGATGCAGTACAGGTTCTTGCAGATAAAGCAAACATAACTATAACTCATGGTAACAATAATGTGCAACAACAAAATAATTTAAAATTGTATAACATAAATGTAGAAACAGCTAGATTTTATTTTTATAATTTAAGAAAAAATAAAAATGCAATGCAGTACTTATCAAAGAGAGGTGTCACCGCTCAAATAATAAATAAGTTTGGTCTTGGATATGCCTCAGATAGTTGGAATTCCCTAATTAAATTTCTTAAAGGGAAGGGTTATACTGAACTCGATATGTTAAACGCAGGGCTTATTATAAAAAGTGAAAAAGGAACTTTTTATGATAGATTTAGAAATAGAATAATATTTCCTGTGTTTGATTATAGGAATAAGGTAATTGGTTTTGGAGGAAGAGTATTAGATAATTCCAAACCTAAGTACTTAAATTCGCCGGAGACTCCAATATTCCACAAGGGAACTAATTTATATGGCCTGAATTTTGCAAGTAAGGATGTTAGGGACAGAACACTTATAATTGTAGAAGGATATATGGATTGTATATCACTTTATCAATATGGAATAAATTATGCTGTAGCTTCATTAGGTACGGCTCTTACACCATCTCAAGCAAAGCTTTTGAAGAGATTTGTAGATAAAATAATTATTTCATATGATGCAGATGCCGCAGGGCAAAATGCAACATTAAGGGGACTTGATATCTTAAAGGATGAAGGGCTTGAAGTTAAGGTTCTTATAGTTCCAGATGGAAAGGATCCGGATGAGTATCTAAAAAACCACGGAAGAGAGGCATTTGTAAATTTAATAGAAGATGCTCTTCCAATTGTGGATTATAAATTAGGTAAGATAGAAGAAAAAACCAACTTTCAAAACTCACAAGAAGTAGTAAAATATACAGAAGAAGCAGCTGAAGTAATTAGAAATCTTCATCCAGTAGAAAAGGATAAATATATAAAGAAAATTTCAACTAAGGTAAAATTAAGTGAAGAAATTTTATACCAAATAGTTAATAAAAAACACCAAAAGGATGGAAATAGTCAAGGTGAAGTGAATATTGAATCCATTTTGGGAAATAAATTATATATAGAACCTACATATATAAAGGCAGAGAGACTTCTTATAAGGATAAGTATAAAAAAGAGAGAATTAACTTCTTATATTAAGGATAGGATTAAAATAGAGGATATGATATTAGAATCTCATCAATATATATTTAATACTATACTAGAAAATGCAAATTTATCTTTAGAAGAAATAGGGAATAAAGTTGAATTAAATAGTCAGAAGTCTGAAATCATAAAGGAGTGGGTAAGTATACTTCAAAGTGATATAAGCAATGAAGAAATAGATTACAAGTTGCTTATAGATGATTGCATACGGGAAATAAAAAGATATAAGCTAGAAGAGAAAAAGAATGAAATAATGTCAAGAATAAAAGAATATGAAGCCAATGGTAATGTAACTGAATCCATGAAAGTTGCTAAAGAGCTTATGAATGTTCAAAAGCAGCTAAATGGCTTGCAGTAAGGGCGGAAGGAGGCCATATATACAATGAAAGATAAAAATGAAAAGATGCAACTTGTAAAAAAGCTTATTGAAAAAGGAAAAAAAAGCGGGAGCTTAACCTATAAAGAAGTTATGGATGAATTAGAGGATGTAGAGTTAAGCCCTGAACAAATAGAAAAGATATATGAAGTATTAGAATCTATGGGCATAGATGTTATAGGTGACATACAAGATTCAGAGGTGCCACATGAGGAAGAGTTAGATTTATCAATTCCTGAAGGTATTGCAATAGATGACCCTGTAAGAATGTACTTAAAGGAAATAGGTAAGGTTCCGTTACTGTCTTCAGAAGAGGAAATGGATTTAGCTCAAAGAATAGAAAATGGAGAACAAGCAGCTAAGAAAAAACTTGCAGAAGCTAATTTAAGACTTGTAGTAAGCATAGCTAAAAGGTATGTTGGACGTGGTATGCTATTTTTAGATCTTATACAAGAAGGAAATTTGGGACTTATAAAGGCTGTAGAAAAATTTGATTATAGAAAAGGCTTTAAGTTTAGTACCTATGCTACATGGTGGATTAGACAGGCGATAACAAGAGCTATAGCTGACCAGGCAAGAACTATTAGAATACCAGTTCACATGGTAGAAACTATAAATAAATTAATAAGAGTTTCAAGACAGCTATTACAAGAACTAGGAAGGGAGCCAATTCCAGAAGAAGTAGCAAAGGAAATGGAAATGCCTGTAGATAAAGTAAGAGAGATAATGAAAATAGCTCAAGAACCTGTTTCTCTTGAAACGCCAATAGGAGAAGAAGAAGATAGTCATTTAGGTGACTTCATTCCAGATGATGATGCACCGGCACCAGCAGAAGCTGCCGCCTTTACAATGCTTAAAGAACAACTCATAAATGTACTAGATACACTAACTCCAAGAGAAGAAAAGGTATTAAGACTTAGATTTGGATTAGATGATGGAAGAGCAAGAACGCTTGAAGAAGTGGGAAAAGAGTTTAATGTAACACGAGAAAGAATAAGACAGATAGAAGCAAAAGCTTTAAGAAAGCTGAGACATCCAAGTAGAAGTAAAAAATTAAAGGATTATTTAGATTAATATTATGAAAGCACCTTAGGGTGCTTTATTTCTTTGAAAAGTTGGAAAGTAAAGAAAGGAAAGTGTGTATGGAATTAAGTTTAAGATTAAGAACCATTTGTAATATGATTGATAATTGTAAAACTATAGCAGATATAGGCACTGATCATGGATATATTCCAATATATCTTATAAAAAATAAAATGTGTGAATTTGCTATAGCTTGTGATATAAATAAGGGACCATTAGAAAAGGCTGAAGAAAATATAAAGCTAGAAAATTTAGAAGATAATATAAGCCTTAGATTAGGTTCTGGATTTGACGTTATAACCCCAGGAGAAGCAAATGTAGCTATAATAGCAGGAATGGGAGGACACTTAATAAAAGATTTGATTGAAAGTGGAATGGAAGTATTTAAATCCTTGGATTACTTAATACTTCAGCCGGTACAAAATCCTGATGTTTTAAGAAAATATATATATGATAGTGGATTTGAAGTTGTAAAAGAAGAATTATGTATTGACGAAAAAATATTTTATGAGATAATAAAAATTAGATATGCAAATGCAAATGAAAATATTAGAAAAGTTCAAAATGATATATTTTATGAAGTAAGCTATGATTTAATTAAACAAAAGCATCCATTAGTAAATAATTTCATACAGTATAAGATAAATAGATATAGAAATATACTTGAATATATACAAGAGGACTCTTCACTAGCAAACTTAAGAAAAAAAGAAGTTAAAGAAAAAATTCATAAATTGGAGGAGTTGTTGAGATAATGTCTCTAAAAATACAAGATATAGCAAATATAATCGAAGAATTTGCTCCAATAAAATTAAAAGAAGACTTTGATAATGTAGGTCTTATGGTAGGAGATGCGCAAAAGGAAGTAACTTCTATCTTAATAGCTTTAGATTGTACTTTAGATGTTATTCAAGAAGCAAGTGATAGAGGTTGTAATCTTATAATTTCTCATCATCCGTTACTTTTTAAAAGACCATCTTCTATAACAACAGAGACTATCTTAGGAAAGAAAATAATAAGTCTTATAAAAAATGATATAAGTCTTTATTCAAGTCATACTAATTTAGATGCAACAAAGGATGGCATAAATGATATAATAATGAGTTTATTAGACTTTAAAAACTACGAAATTATTTCTCCAAATAAGAATAGTACAGATAATTTTACGGGATTAGGTAGAATTGCTACGTTAAGCACGCCAGTTACACTAGATGAGCTTTGTGATAGAGTGAAGGATTCTTTGGATATAATATCTCTAAAATACATAGGAGATGAAAGGAAGTTAATAAAAAAAGTAGCCGTTATAAATGGAAGTGGAAATGACTTTTTGATAAAAGCTAAAGAATTAGGGGCAGAGTGTATAATCACAGGGGATACTACATATCATTATGCTTCAGATTTGGCTGAGGAAGGGATTTGCCTAATAGACGCAGGGCATTTCCATACAGAATGGCCAGGTATGCAAATAGTCGGAAAGTGGTTAAAAAACAGAATAAAATTAATGGGACATAATATAGAGATAATTCCATCAAATAAGACGGTATGTCCTTATAAGTATAAATAGAAATGAGTAGGTGTCTGTTCAAATGAATGGATATCTATTCATTTTTGTTTTTTATTATATAAATTGTAAATCAAATCATGATAAAGCAATATATCAATTATTTAATATTTAAGGAGGACTAAGATATGAGTTTAAATAAAAATATTTATGAATTACAGAATGAGTATAATAAAATGAGTGAATGTGATGAAATTTTAAATAATAATTCATATAAGTATGAGTTGAAAAAGTTAAAGAAGGAATTTGAAAATTTGAAAGTTCAATTTATAAATAAAAATGAATGTTTACAACAAATAAAGCAGGAAATACTTGAACTTAATATTAATATAAATAATTTAAAAAAGGAAATAGAAGAAGGAAATTATAACTTATATAATAAATCAGGATCTAATTTAAAGCTTATTGATATTATTAATAATAAGCTAAATAATGATAAAAAGATGCTTATAGAGTTAGATAATAAGATTATAGATATGTTAGAGAGGGAAGAAAAAATACAAGAGGAAAGAAAAATATTAAGAGAAAAGCTAGATAATATTAAAGAAAATTTTTATAACTATAAGGAAAAAGAAAGCAAAAAAGTGAATCAGGCTAACACAAATAAGGAGCTTATTGAAAAGAAAATTAGCAATATAAGAGGGAATATACCTAAGAGGTATTTAGAGATGTTTGATGAAATAAAAAGTAGAAATAAAAAGGTTGCAGTGAAGTTAAATGACAGAATATGTGGAGGATGCAAAATTGAGGTGTCAGCGGTAACAATAGATAATATAAATAAAGATAACGAAATAACATTTTGTGATAACTGTGGGAGAATGTTATTTTCTGATAAGAAATCAGAAAATAAATAAGTAATTGAAATTAATAGATCTTAAAGCTATGGATAATATTTTTTAAATAATAGATAATATTACCACAAAAAAATAGGTTGATTTTTATATTCAGTGTGTTATAATAGAATTCGCGAGTAAGCCAGACAGTCGCTGCTGTGGAAACACAGGAGAGGAAAGTCCGAGCTCCGTAGGGCAGGGTGCTGGGTAATACCCAGTCAGGGTGACCTGAAGGAAAGTGCAACAGAGATATACCGCCTATTTTATATAGGTAAGGGTGGAAAGGCGAGGTAAGAGCTCACCAGCGCATAGGCGACTATGCGGCTATGTAAACCCCATCTGGAGCAAGATCGAATAGGGAAGCATTATGGGATTGCCCGTCCCGCTTCCGGGTGTATCGCTTGAGCCTATTGGTAACGATAGGCCTAGATAGATGACTGTTTAATACAGAACTCGGCTTACAGACTTGCTCGTACCAGTAAAATCAATGGTTGTGGAAGAAGGGAAGTGAAAACTTCCGACATTCTTCCGACATTGATTTTTTTTACTTAGTATAAGTTAACAAATTAGATAATTTCTCAGTTGCAGATTTTTGCATATCTGTAGTAACATGAGAATATATATTCAAGGTTGTATTGATGTCAGAGTGACCAAGTCGTGTTTGGATAACTTTGAAATCAATTCCTTGTTGAAGTAGTAAGGTTGCATTGGTATGTCGAAGATCATGAAACCTTATTTTTTTTTCTATCCCCATTCTTTTAATTAGTCTAGAAAATTTTAGAGTGTAATAGTTTGGATGAATAAATTTTCCACCTTCCCAGGTAAACACAAAATCAAATTCTTTATTATTAAAAAAGTTTTTTTCATATAAACATCCATAATGAAGCTTATTTAAAGCCTGTACTTTTTTATGCTTTTTTAATTGCTCCAGTAGCTCATCAGAAATATATATTGCTCTTTCACTTTCTTCTGTTTTAGGAGTTCCTAGTTCAACTGAATTATTTGTGTATATAAGATTATTTTTTATATTTACTAGATTGTTCTCAAAGTCTATATTTTCCCATTCTAGTCCACCTAATTCTCCACGTCTTAATCCTAATTCCATTGTAGTCATTAATGCTAACTTAAAAATATAATCACCATATATATTTTTATTCAAGTCACTCAATAGAAGATTAAATTCATCTATAGTTAATGTATTCGCTTTAAATTTATCTCGTCTAGGTCTTTCAACAAACTTACAAACATTGTCATTTATAATTTGCAAGCGAACAGCTCTGTTCAAGGATGTATTAATTACACCATATATTGCTTCTACTGTAGAATTACTTAGCCCTTTTTTCTTTTCATTTTGTAGTAATTTTTCTACAAATAAAGGTTTTAAGTCTTTTAGCAAATATTTGCCTATATAAGGTTTTATATTGTTTTTATATATTTCCTTGTAACGTTCATAAGTATTAATTTTTCTATTTTCTTTAACAAAATTTTCTAACCAATCATTCATATATTCATCATAGGTTAGTTTTTTAGGTTCTACGAATCCATTCATATACTTGTACATAGCTTCATTAAGAGCTTCTAATGCTTCTTTCTTAGTATTACCACCTGACCTTTCTATTCTTTTTCTTTTGCCACCCTCACCTGGTACCTCAAAGGAATAATACCATTTATTCCCCTTTTTTCTTACGCTTCCTTGCATGTTACCACCTCCATATTCAATTTTGCTATATTAGCCGAGTTTTTTCTATAGGTAATGTTTTCCCTGTTAGGTATACAGATATCTTTTTTTATATTTTGATAAACAATTTGTCCATTAACTTTGATGCATAAAATATTTTCTTCTAACATGTAAATTCCCCCTAACTAAACGAACAAGTGTTCTATAAAAATTATACCATTTTATAAATCTTTTTCAAGAAATAAAAAAATGTTTTCACCTTTATACTAATTATTTCACAATATGAAGAATTATGTAATTGTCTGTATACAGAAATTTTCAACAACATTTAACATTTACTCTCTAAATATCCCATTATTTTTATATTAAATACATAATATGTAAAATTATTTATATTGAATGCATTATAAAATGTGTTATATTAGGCAAAAAAGATAAAGAGCAGTGGAGATTTGTGTCTCTACTGCTCTTTATCTTTACTTTTAGCTTTATCAATCAGTTTAGCAACATCAAAACCGACATCTTTTAATTGATTGATTAAGTTATTTACTTCTTCTGGAGAAAGTTCATGAGGATAGTTTTTATTAATCTCAATTTCAATTTGATCTTCGCCTAAAGTAGCCTTGTATATCTTTGCATCTTGGTTGTCAGTTCTAAGAAGCAGCCAATCAACAGAAACATCTCCTAGATCAGCTATTTTTACAAGCATATCAGCGTCAGGTGTTCTATTATTATTTTCCCAATTTGAAACGGCAACTTTTGTTACATTAAGCTTTTTACCAAAATCCTCACCTTTTAAACCTAACTTCTCTCTAACAAAGCGAATTCTATCACCTGTAGTTCTCATAATGACAACCTCCTTCATATCAATTATATATTATATTAGCAAAATGAAAATATATGTTATCATAATGAATATTTTTTTTAAAAAAGTGATAAAATACTATTGACAGTTATCGAAATGAAAACTAAAATATAAATATACCAGTTAGCAAAACGATAACTTGGAGGTGGAAACTTGAATAATAAAATAAAGGTATATAGAAGATTCTTTAATATAAGCCAAAGCGAAATGGCAAAAATTATAGGAATTGGATTAACTTCCTATAACCAGAAAGAGCAGGGAAAGAAGGATTTTACTTATACAGAAATGGCAACTATTTTAAAATACTTCAAAGAAAAAATACCGGATTTAACTGCAGATGATATTTTTTTTACAAATGGAGTTATCAAATTGAAAACTGCCAATGTATAATATATTCTGTGTGATTTGAAAAAAATTAAACCAGGATAATTATGGAGCTTAGGAGGCAATATACATGGCAGTTTTAAAAACCAAAGAAGCAAGAATGAAAAAGAACATGTCTTTATCCCAACTAAGTTACAAAAGTGGGGTGGCAAGGGGATATTTAACGGAATTAGAAAGTGGAAAATATTCTAATCCTGGCATTCAGGTAATTGGGAAGCTCTGTAAAGCACTAAAATTAACGCCTAATGAACTTATAGATGAAAGTTTGTGGAAGTGGGAGGAGTGATGAAGATGGAGCCTGTACTTTATACGGTTGCTGAAACAGCTGAACTTCTAAAAATTAATAAAAATGCGGTTTATGAACTCCTTAAAAGAAATATCTTGATGGGTTTAAAACTAGGTAGTATGAAGATAACTAGAGCCGAGTTGATAAGGTTCCTTGAAGAAAATACAGGAAAAGACTTGAGTAATCTTGATGATATTAAAGAATTAACATTTGAAAAAGAATAAGCTTAAAAATTTAAGGAGGGAGCAATGGATCATTTAATAGATCAATTTGATGCATTTATAGACTTTGATTTTAATTGCTTTTATGAGGAATTAAAATCCGGAAAGTATGGAACAAAATATTCTGACCAACCAACATATCCTAGCTTAAAAGCAACAATAGATAGCGTTAATATACTACGTAAGTATATGGGATGGAATATGTTATCTATAAAAGAAATGGTTGCAGAAAGGGAAGAAAATTAATCAACAAATGTTGGTAATGCAAAACTGAAAGATTAAATCTTAAATAGCAATTGATGAGTAGGCTTTAAGCCTAGGTTTTTTTAAAAAGGTGTGAAGCTACATACCTCCCCATATTATTCTATGCAGTGGGTAGGAAAATGATACCAGGAGGTTGCTATGAATATTAAAATTTTATTTCAGTTTATGCAGCTATGTAGGATTAGACATATGGAGCCTACTTTTGAAGGCTTAAAAATTTATAAAAAAAATTATTATAAGGAGGTTGCCTATGGAGAATTTAGCCTATACTAATGAGCCTTTTAATTTACAACTATGGCTTAAAGAAAAAAGAAAAGGTATAGCTGACGGTATTAAATATTGCAAAAGATTTTATGGGTTAGAATGTGATATTTTACTTAAAACTAATGAATTAAGCCATGAAGAATGGTTAGAAGCCAGAAAAGCAGGAATCACAGGAACAGATTTAGGAGGACTTACAGGAATAAGTAAATATTCAACCCCAATTAAAGTTTATCTAGATAAGATTGGAGAGTTAGATCCAACACAAGACAATGAAGTGATGTATTGGGGCAGGGTAATGGAAGATGTAATTGCAAAAGAATTTCAAGCCAGGAATAAGCTTAAGGTCAATAAGGTAAATGCAATACTAAAACATCCGGATTATTATTGGGCCTTAGGTAATATCGATAGATTAATAACTAATGAAAATGGTGAAAAAGGAATTCTAGAAATAAAAACAGTTTCAGAGTACTTAAAAACTTCATGGGATGAAGAAGAAGTTCCACCACAATATATGGTTCAACTTCAATGGTATATGTTTGTTTCAGGAGTGAATTTTGGATATTTTGCAGCTTTAATTGGTGGAAATAAGTATGTACAAAAATATGTTGAAAGAGATGAAGAGCTAATAGAAATGTTAAAAAATATAGCTCAAGACTTTTGGAAAAATAATGTTTTAACTAAAACACCACCTTTGGTTGATGGTAGTGAAGCTTCAACGGATTTATTAAAGACTTTATATCCACAAAGTGAACCAGGAACAGAGCTGATTCTTCCTGAAGAAGCTACTCAATTTATTAATGAAAGAGAAATACTAAAAAATCAGGTTAAGGAGCTAGATGTTCAAATAGCAGAATGTGAAAACAAACTTAAGGATCTACTTAAAAATAATGAAGTGGGTTTATGTGGAGATAAGAAAGTTACTTGGAAAACTTATAGTAAATCAACAATAGATTCTAAAAAATTAAAAGCAGAGAATCCTAATGTTTATGAGAAGTATTTAAAAACTTCTTCATATAGAAAATTTGATATTAAGTAAGGAGGAAATTTTATGGCTAGAAAAACCAGTGTTACAGATGTGTTTTCAAGTATTGATAAAGCTTTTAGTGAAGTGAAATGGGTTGAAAAAGCTATCAATGAAGTCAGTGAAGATGATATTGATTTAAGTGATATTTCTTCATCACTTGATGATGTGAAAAGTGCATTAGAGGATATTAAATCAGAACTTGAAAATTTTCAATCTGACTTGGAAAGTAAATTGGATAATATAAAAGAATTCTTTGAGGAGGTATTAGAGTAATGACAACAGCAAGTACATCAAGTGTAAAAAATCAAATTCAAAAGAAGCAGGAGCAACAAGCTACAACTCAAGCACCACAAGGAAGTAGTTTTCAAGGGCTTATAACTAAGCAACTTACAGGGCAGTTTAAGGCAATACAGAGCTTAGTACCTAAACATGTAACTCCGGAGAGGCTTTGTAGAATTGGATTAAATGCAGTGTCAAGGAATCCTAAACTAATGGAATGTGCACCGGAGACTATAGTTGGAGCAATAGTAAACTGTGCATCCTTAGGACTTGAGCCCAACCTTTTAGGGCACGCTTACATTGTACCATTTTGGAATAACAAAACAAACACAATGGAAGCCCAATTTCAAATTGGGTATAAGGGAGCGTTAGACCTCATAAGGAGAACAGGGCAAGTAAGTACCATTTCAGCTCATGAAGTTTACGAAGGAGATAAATTTGACTATGCATATGGACTGGAAGAAAAGCTAATTCATATACCTTGTGGAGAAGATGACGAAGCAAAAATCACGCATTTTTATGCAGCATATAAACTTAAGGATGGTGGCACAGGGTTTTTGGTAATGACTAGAACTCAAATGGATAAGCACAGAGATAAGTTTACAAAAAGTAAAAATAAGCAAGGGGCAGTATTTGGACCATGGGCAGATCACTATATATCAATGGCATTAAAAACAGTAATATTAAAGCTTATAAAATATATGCCAATAAGCATAGAACAACAAGAAGCACAGCAAGCGATGGAAGCTTTAAACCAAGATAATACCGTAATGACAGTGAAACATCCTGATGAAAACTTAGGTTTTGGAGATTCATATATTGAAAGTAACTATGTAGTAAATGAACATGAAGAAGGCGAAAAGCCAACAGAATAATGAAAGGAGGTGAGAACTATGGCTAATGCAGCTTTTAAAAGTTTAGTAGAAGGATTTAATGCTCAAATTAAATCTATGAATGAAAATAATTTAAAGGTTTTTGATGCAGACAATCCAGAGTTTTTTATTACTGGAATAGAATATAGCCAGGATGAAGATAAGCTTATTTTTAAAACAGCAGAAGATCCAACAGAATTGGAACGACTTGATGAACTTAGAAGAGCAGAATAAAACGACCCCTCGGCAAAGGGGCCATTCAGTAGAATTATGATTTTATATCTTGGATGGGTACTTCGGCAAAAGTACCTGTCCCAACTAAATTATATCAAAAAACTTACACTATTTATATTAGGTGTTTTGATATAAAAACCTATTTTTAGTGTATGCAGTTTGAGATAAAAATATACAAAGTTTCAAAGGGGATGGGAAAATGGAACTTTCAGTTGTTAAAGATCAAGTAGCATACATCTTAGAAAAAGACCTTGATGCAAGGGATAACGATAAATTGCTACAAGTTAGTGTTTTAAAAACTTTTTACAATGTAGAAAAAATAGATGACATATTGAAGCCAGAGGTACCTTCTTTAGAAAGTATTAGAAGGTGTAGACAAAAACTTCAAAGTGAGGGTAAATATGCAGGTTCTAAGTTAATTAAAAAGGCAAGAGAGCAACAAGAGGAAAAATTTAGACAGTTTACTATGGCCAAGTAAGGAGATAGTGTATGCCAGAAGATAAATTAATTCAATTTAAAGGTACTATTTATGAAAATGGATATGGGTTAATAGCAAAAAAAATAATGAAAGATTCAAGTTTAACTTTATCATCAAAGGCAATATATGCTTACTTGTGTAGTTACGCAGGCAATGAATCTAGTGCATTTCCAAGTGTTAAGTTAATTAAACATGAATTGGGAATCAGTAAAGATACTTTTTATAAATATATAAAGGAGCTCATTGATAAGGGATATATAGTTATAACTCAACAACGAGGAGAAAAAGGAAAGTTTAGTCACAATGTTTATAGCATAGAAGTTAGTCCAAGGCCTAAAATACCGAGTCCTAAAACACCGGATACGGATTCACCGGATACGGTAACACCGGAGCCGGTGATTTCGGACACTACTAGTAACAATACTACTAATAACAATACTACTAGTAACAGTTCTAATTGTTGTAGTAATAAGGAGTTAAAGAATCAAGATGTATATAAACATTATGAAATATGTGGATTTGGATTACTAAATAAAATGTTAATCGATTTAATAGATGCAGATGTTGAAATCTATAGTAAGCAATGGGTAATGGAAGCTATGACAGAAGCTGTAAGACAAAATAAATTTAAACTTTCTTTTGTTGAAGGTATTTTAAGAAATTGGAAGAGAGATGGAAGGAATAGCAAAGTAAAATCTGAAGCTTCGAAAAAGGAGGGTAATAAAAATAATGGAAATGACAAGCAACCTTCTGAACCAGGAGTCGATGAATCAGGTATTGGATTCCACTTCTAAATCTAATATTGAAAAATGTGAGATTTGTGGAGAACCTATAGGACTTGAGATGGTGCTACTTGGAACGAAATTTACAGTGCCAAGAATGTGTAGCTGTAAAAAGAAGGCTTTTGAAGAATCACAGAAGCAAGCTCAAGCATTAGAAAAGCAAACCAGGCTTTCACAGATATTTAATAATAGTTTAATGACAAAAGAGTTTAAAGAATTCACGTTTCAAAATTGGGATCATGATTTAGGAAATTCTAAAATGTATGATTTAGGATTAAAGTATGTGAAACATTTTAAAGAGATGAAAGAGCAAAACTTAGGATTACTGATATATGGTCAGCCGGGAAATGGGAAAACATTTTTATCAGGATGTATAGCAAATGAACTACTAAATAATTTTATACCAGTTGTATGTGTGTCAGCTATAGGAATACTAGAGCGAATAAAAGATAGCTTTGGTAAATATGGAGATGATGGTATTCAAAGCATATTAAATTGCTTAGATAATGCAGATTTACTAATTATAGATGACCTTGGAACAGAGAATAATACAGCTTGGTCAAGGTCAACAATGTACCAAATTTTAGATACCAGATACAGAAAGAAAAAGCCTTTAGTAGTTACTTCAAATCTTACAATGGACCAGTTACGAAAACGATATGATCAAGAATGTGAAGATAATGAAAAAGGAAGGACTTTTGATAGGTTGGTGAATGAAATGTGCACACCTATAGAAAACTTATCACCAAGTATTAGAGTAAAAAAGGGTAAAGAGAAGACCAAGTTACTAGGTCAAATATTAAATAGTTAGGGGAATTCATATGAAAGAAATAATATTAAATTTACTAAACTCTGTAAATAGAGAAGGAATGGATAAGGTTGTAGAGTTCTTGGAGCAAAGTGATTTTTTCACAGCTCCTGCATCTACAAAATACCACGGAAATTTTCAAGGGGGATTAGCAGAGCATAGTTACAATGTTTACACACTTTTTAAAGAGAAAAATGAAAAATATAAACTAGAGCTTCCGGAAGAAACAGTGGTTATAGCAGCACTCTTACATGATTTATGTAAAACTAATTTTTATAAAAAGGGAATTAGGAATGTAAAACAAGGTAAGAAACTGAATTGGAAAGGTCAAGAAGTTGATAATTGGATAGAAAAAGAAGTATGGGAAGTTGAAGATAGTTATCCAATAGGCCATGGAGAGAAAAGCATTATTATATTACAAGGCTTTATAAAACTTACTATTGAAGAAATAATGCTCATAAGATGGCACATGGGGGGATTTGAAAGCAAAGATAGCTCCTTAACCATGTATAATGCCTATAATTTAATGCCGGCTTGTGTGGCCTTACACACCGCAGACATTGAAGCAAGTTACTTTTTAGAGAAAAAAGTGGAGGTATAAAACATGAATGAGGTAGTAGTTAAAATCTTTGAGATAAGTGGGATAAATCCTAAAGATATAGAGCAGATGGTGGCAGAAGTTAAAAATCCAAGTCCAGAACAAAAGATAGCAGATGAGCTATATTTCCTAAGAGAACAAAATGCAGCATTAGAAAATCAAGTAATACTTTTAAAAGATGAACGAGCTAGATTAAAAAAGAGTGTAGAATCTGCAATATCAATTATAGTAGGAACATCTTACTCAAGTGTAGATGATAGAGCAAAACAAAAACTAGATGAGTTTAGAAAGCAAGCAGCTGAAACACTAAGAACTTCGGATATATTGGGATTACTTATTGGAGAATAAAATGAACTTAAATTATGCAGCACAGATATGCAGAACTTTTAAAGGCTCAGGAAAATGTCCTTTGTCTGGAATATGTAAGGAACCTATTGAGCTATCTAGAGAAAAAGTAGAAGCTTGGTCAAAAAGAATGGAATTTAAGGCAAAGGACTTGCTTGAGGATGGGGGCAGATTAAATGAATAAAGTTATTTTAATAGGCAGATTAACGAAGGATCCTGAATTAAAGTTTACTCCTGGAGAAGGAAAAGCAGTTACGACTTTTACTATTGCAATAGATAGAAGGACAGGTAAAGACGGTAAAAAAGAAGCTGATTTTATTCCTTGTGTTGTATGGGGAAAGCAGGCAGAAATCATAGCTAATTATTCAGGAAAAGGTAAACAAATTTGTGTTTCAGGAAGAATACAAACTAGGAATTATGACAATAAGGAAGGCAAAAAAGTTTATAATACTGAAGTTGTTGCAGATCAAGTTCAAATAATAGATTGGGTAAAGGCACCAGATTCAAAAAGTTTTAATTGTGGACCAGATATGGTTCAAGTATACGATGAAGAAAATCCATTTAATTAAGGGGGAGAAGTATGAAAGTATTAATAGTTTTAGATAAAACATCAAGGTTTAATATAGACCTTCCGGAGGTAGAAGCAAAAAAGTTATATAAGAATTTAGTTGGAGCTGTTGTAGGCGGATTAAAGGTACAAGAACCAATTACAGAAGAGCATAAAAGTATTAATATTAGAAAACCTGAAAATATAACACATAAGGAAATAGAAAAAGTTCAAGCAACTGAGCAAATATCAAAGAAAGAAGAAAATAGTGAAGTATCACAGTATTATCCTAAAAAACTAGTAATGATTAAGTGTCCAAGCTGTAATGTTATAGCAACACCTGTATTGAATGTAAAAGATGATGAGTTGCTATATAAAGATAGACATTTAACTTGTAAGAGCTGCCAAGGAGAATTACCTATAGGAGAAATAAAACCTGCAAGGTATCAATGTCCAAACTGTAACACCACAGCATCATTCTATGTAATGAACGATTTAAAAGAAGTAAATTGCAAGGGGTGCGGAAGTTTAATAGACCTAATATGGCATGAAAAAAAAGAACAATATGTAAGTGCAAATTTAATTAAGTAGGGGGAAATAGTAATGAAGAGTACTGGAGTAGTGAGAAAAGTTGATGAGTTGGGAAGAATAGTTCTTCCGATAGAGCTAAGAAGGACATTAGATATTGCTGAGAAGGATGCATTAGAAATTTATGTAGAAGGTCAACAAATTATATTAAAAAAACATGAGCCAGCGTGTGTATTTTGTGGAGAAGCAGATAAAGTTCAAAATTATAAAGGAAAAAACATCTGTGTTAAATGCCTTAAAGCATTAAAGGATATAAAGTAAATGAAGTTAATGGTTTTAAGTCATAATGATAATTTGAAGCAAGATAATAACACATGGAGTTGGAATGATATCAAAGAAAAACATCAAGAAGAAGCAGCTGAATTGATTCAGGCATTAACGGAAAAAGATAATTATCAAATAGCTGAAGAGGTACTTGATGAGATTCAAGTGTGCATAGGAATATTGGACAAGCTTCAGCGAGACGGATTAAATATAGAGCAAATGGTACTAAGGCATAATAAGAAACTAGTAAATCGAAATTGGAAGGATAAAGGAGTGGTTAACATTCAATGGTGCAAGAATGTATAGTTTGTGGTAATCCATATTCTGAAGAGCACCATATAGTATTTAGAGGGCAACAAGAGGCAATGATAAATTGCCCTCTAAATAAAAAGTCTTTGTGTTGTGAGTGCCATAGAGGAAAAAATGGGCCACACTTAAATAGATCAATAGATTTGAAATATAAAATAGAGCTTCAAGAAGAGATGTACAAGCTATTTTCAGCTAAAGAATGTTACAGCGAAGATGAAGTAAAGATTATATTGCAGATACCTAGGAAACATGTACGAAAGTTACTTAAGCCTTTAGGGTTAAAAGTTCTTGATGATACAGTAGGGTACTGCAGAGAAGACATAATAAAACAAGCTATGGGGGGAAAGTTCTATGGCAAGTAAATATAAATCTGAAAAAATTACTATTGATGGAATAACGTTTGATAGTAAAGATGAAGCCAGGTATTATGAATATTTAAAAAAGAAGAAAGCTAAAGGTGAGATATTAAATTTTGAGCTGCAGCCTAAATATGAGTTGATTGCTAAGTTTGAGAAATTTGGTAAAAAGTATAGGGCAACAACATATACACCAGATTTCCTTATATACCACATTGACGGAACTGAAGAACTTATAGATGTAAAAGGTTTTTCAACTCAACAAGGAGAGTTAAGAAAAAAATTATTTGATTCAAAATATCCTAATGTAAAGCTTACGTGGGTAGCCCGGAATTTAAAGTATGGAGATGAAGATGGATGGATTCCATATGAAGCTCTACAGAAAAAAAGGAGGGAGAGTAAGAAATGCCAAAAATAAAGATTATTAATGAGGGTAATGGAGAAGTAAAAGAAATTGATTGTATTGGTTACAACTTACAATTTGTTGAATCTAATGGTAATGGGCAAATACAAAAAATAAGAGCTTTAAATAACGGTAAATGGAGTTACAAGTATTGGATAAAAAATGATTTTTATAGACCAATAGCACAAAAAATTAAAGATAAATACAAGGAAAAAGTACCAGAATTTTCACTTATAAATTTAGATAAAATTCTATTCATTGAAGATATGGACTATGTAGGAGATGAGGTAAGTCGTGATGATGAGGTAATGTGGATTAAGAAACTTCCTAAGCAGGTCACAGAATTTACTGGTTATAAGTTTATTATTGAAAGCCGAGAATTTTGGATGTCAAGAATATCTAAAGAACAAGTAGTAGCACATATTTACAGTTGTTTAAGACGAATAGAAGATGGAGATAAGCTAAGAGCTCCTGATTTAGTAGGGTGGAAAGAGGTAATCGGAACATTAGGATATGGATGGGAAACAACTATAAGTCCTATACCAGATTTATTAAAGGGATTTGATGAAGAGGATTTTAGGATGCTTAAGAGAGCAGATACTCAGTTAAAATTCGATTTGAGTTCTGCAAAATAAAAAAATTCAGTTATACACATAATTTACAGGCTTGTGGACAACTTAAATGAAATATGTACAGGCCTGTAAATTCAAAATGGGGGTAAAGGAAATGAAGGATTATTTAAATGCTGATGAAAAGAATCAGATTATGGTATTCATGTCAATATTACAAATAATGAATGGCAATAGAGGGATAAATGGACCTAAGATTATAACTGTTTTAGAGGATTGGAATAAGAGGGGCAATTTAACTAAAGATGAACATAGAAATTTAAAAGCTGCAGGTACGTACCTTACAAAGTTTTGTCAGAGTGTATATGACAGATTGAGTGATAAAGAAAAAATACAAATAGATAAGAGACTGCAGAAGTTTGATTTTAGATTAGTTGATGATTATACACTTCAAAAGGTTTATAGAGAAATGGGAGATAGAATGGTAAATGCAGTGGTACCGAGACAACTATTCAATAAATGGTGTGAAGAGATTATGGAATGTAATTGTAAAGATTGTACAAAAGACTGGAAAGAATGTGAACTTCACCAAGTGTTTGAAGAAAATTTTGTTCCAGAAAGCACTTGGAATAAAGAAAACTGTAGATATGCTTATGAGTTTATAGAAATTAAAAAATAGGAGGAGTTATTATGGCAAAGCAATGGATAGATTTTAGATTAAAGGATATGTATGCAGTTAAGCATTCTCTTCAGAATGTGGTAAGGCAAAAAGAACAGGAGTTAAATTATATTAAGGATCATGATAAGACATCAGCAGCAGAAATAAAGATTTCTCAGTTGGAAGAAGATATAGAGCATGAAAAGTGGTTAGTTCAGAAAATGGTAAATGAGATAGAAGATTTTAAAATAGGAAATAAAATAAAGTAGAGGGATGGCGAGGAGTATGGCCCAAAAAAGTAAAGGGGAAGGTTTTAAAGAAATAGAGGGGCAACTAACACTATGGGATATGGAAATAACAAAAAAGCCTACTCCGTTCACAAAAATAGATGAAAAAATAACAGAAATGGATAGTTCGTTCACAGAAATTCTCAAAGAAGATATGCAAAGTAAAAATGAGAAACCAATAAGATGTTTAGAATTAACGGATATGCAACGTATATTCTTAAAGGAAAATAAGGTTATGGAAAATGATAATTTATCTAAAGTAGTACTATATTGTGGTGGTGGATTAGGTATAGAAGTTAAAGAAGATTATGGTTTTAAAACTTTGTATATAAATAGGTTTGGAATTGAAGAATTTAAGGTTGATAATAAAATGCCAATACTACCAATGGACAAGATTATCTATTACAAGGAAGAATGTATTACTAATAATATTCAGGAAGAACAATTAAGGAAGCTTAGAGAACAGAAGAATATACAAAATATAATAAGGCGAAAAGGTGATGGAAATATAATTATAGAGCTTCAAACAAAGATAATTAGTATTAATTCAAAAGGATGGATATTAGAATTTAATGGAGTTCAATCTCTATATGATAAGTCTGAAATTGAAAAACAAGAGAATCAGGAGAATATTGAAGAAGTAAGAAAAAAAGTAAAAGAAGGAGATATAGTTGAAGCATATTATGGGGAGACGATTATAACAGGCAGGATATGCCGAGTATATGGTCCTGATAATGTAACCTTAAATATTATATTTGACAATGAGAAAAAGCATACAGCTATATGTAGGCTTTGTATAAAAAGATTAATAAAAAGTGCTTAAGGGGTGAGATTATGGGAAGTAAAAATTGGACAGCAGAAGAGTGTTCATACTTAGAGGATAAATGGGGAATAATTTCAATACCAACGATAGCAGCAACATTAGGCAGAACGGTAAATGCTGTAAAAATAAAAGCACAAAAGATTGGTTTAGGAAGACATTTGCATTCAGGTACGGAGATAACAATTAATGAACTTGCAAATGCTTTAGGTAAAGGAACAAGTTATGGGTGGATAGCAGACAGGTGGTGCAGATACGGACTACCCGTAAAGTATAAGAAGAGCATAAATAAAAGATATAAAGTAATTGATATAGATCAATTTTGGAAGTGGGCTGAGAAACATAAGGATATAATAGATTTTTCAAAGTTTGAATCTAATATGCTCGGTAAAGAGCCAAGTTGGGTTGAGGAAAAAAGGAAGGCTGATATAGCAGCAGCTAGATATAAAAGAACTCCATGGACAAAAGATGAAGACAATACACTTATATCGATGTTAAATGCTTATAAATATAACTATAGTGAAATTTCAGAGTGCTTAAAAAGAACTGAAGGAGCTATAAAAAGGAGAATGCTAGATCTTGGATTAAAGCAAAGACCTTTAAAAGCTGATAACCATGTACCATGGACAGATGAAGAGGTTGGAATCTTAGTTAGTTTAAGAATGAGAGGATATAGTCCGGAAGTTATATCTAAAAAAATTGGAGGTACAAGGTCAGCTTTAGCTGTAAGGGGAAAGTTAGAAAGAATGGAGATGATTTAGTGGCCAAGCATATACACACAACTTATTATGAGGATAACTATGTAAGATATAACTGTTATGAATGTGATAAGAGTTTTATTATAGGAGAAGAATTATCAAAAGGATGTAGTATAAGGTGTCCTTATTGTGGAAGTGATGAAGTTGATTGGGAAGCTATGACGGATGATGATCGTATAGAAGAGCTAGACATGGGATGTTTAGGAATATACTTTGACAAGATAGATTTAATTGCTAGACAGTTATCTATCAAATCTGGAGGTTTATACTCAACAGAACAGATAAAATTGAGTTTAGCAGCTATATTTAATGCATTTGATACTTTTCAAGATTCTATGAAACAGCTATGGGATAAACTTAAACCAGTGGCAGTAGAACTAGAACATTTATTAGATAAACAAATAAAAATGCCTAAAATAAAAAGTAAATATCAACCATATAAAACCAAGCTGTATACTAAAAAATATTACAATAAAAAAGTTTATTACAATTGCAGAAATAATTGTTAAGGAGAAATCTATGAGCAATGAAGTCATATTTGATGAAGATATAGATAGCTTCAAGGATATAGTAGAAAGATTTAACATTTTACAAGATACAGATTATTCACAAGCATATCAACTGCATAAAGAGGCACTAGCTCAATATGACCGTTGGAGTACTATTTTCTTTGAAGTAAGAAGGTCAGAAGTAGGAAGTAAAAAGGACCCGGCACTAAAAGATAGAATAGAGCATATTTTAAAAATTTTAAATAATATATACACATCAGCGAGAATGGTTTGGAATAAATCAACTAATGATCTAAATGAGGGTAAATATTAGGAGTGAGTAATCTTGATAGTGATAGAGGTTATCCCTTATAGAACATTTAAGGAGAAGATTAAACTTGTTAAAGAGCACTTAGGACAAGGCAAAATTGAAGTTTATAAATCTTATATTTATATAGAGAGGGAAGAAAAGAATGATTAAAATTATAGTTTTCATAATATTTTGCCTAGTAATATTAATGGCTTATTCACTATGTGTAGCTGCAGCAAATGGAGATAAAGGAATTGAAGAATGCAAATATAATATTCTTGAAGGCTGTGAAGGTAAGTGTTGTAGAAAATGTGAATTGGAAAACACATGTAAATTAACATGTTCTAATAACCCGGAAAGCTGTGGTGGAAGACATTAAAACTAAAACAAGGGGGGATTAAGAATGGATTATATAAAAGAGGCGGAAGGGTATTTAAGAAATTATACTGACCTAACAGATGCAGTTGAAAATTTAGAAAAGGAGTTAGAATTTTTAGAAGAGGAGATAACAGGAGCCAAGGCAATAGATTATTCAGGGATGCCTGGTGGTGGAGGTGCAGCTCTTCCAGATGATAGACTAGTAAATCTATTGTATCAAAAGCAAATTAAGGAGAAATCATTGGAGTTAACAAAAAAGAAGATAAAGCTTATAGATTCAGTTCTTAGTCAAATGGCAGTTGGAGAAGGTAATGAACAGGATGAAAAAGTATTAAGAAAGTTTTTTATAGATAACATAAGAGGACAAGCATTAGAAAAGGAGTTTGGGGTATCAGAGAGACATGTATACCGTATGAAAGGCAAAGCAATTAGAAGGTTTGCAATTCAGATTTTTGGAATAAAAGGGCTTGGAGAGTAGGGTGAGGTGGTAAAATCACTTCACCCAAAAATAAGGGAGTGATTAATAGATGCTAGTATGTAGATATGATAAAGACGCTAATCCTAATTCATGTAGCGGTTGCCAATATGGGTGTATTGAGAAGAAAGCAGCAACTATAAATAAAGAATTTGAGAAGGCTATAAAAGATATGGAAGAAAGTAGGGTGAAAAAGAATGGCACATTGGTGTGATACATGGCCACATATAATAGTGGCTTCAGTAATATTAAAAAATAATAAAATTAAACTCTGGAAGGTTGGGCAGAATCCTTTAAAAGATAAATACAACATTGAGGGATTAATTAAAGAACATCCTGAATATTCTTACCAGGAGAAGGAATGGTCTGTATATAATGATTTAGGACATAATAAAGTGTTTGATGAACATTCTAAAAATTGGTTTAGGCAATGGGAACTTCATGAAGATTACAAAGGCAACAGTCCATTTGAAAATGATGATATTGATATAAGTAATGTATTCGGTGGAAGATATGAAATAGTTAAACCGTTAAAAATAGGTAATTAGAAGGTGAAGCAATGTGTATATTCAATTAAGTTTATTGCCTAAACTATTTAACAAAGGAGATATAGTTAGATTTTGCAATAGAGATCATAGAGTAAGGAAGATAATAGAACCAGGAGATGGAGATATATATTATGAGTTTGTAGATATAAAACATGGTGGTACGTATATTTTAGGAAATAGGACTATAGAAAAAGGGATAAACGAGTATATAAAAATATAAATGTCAAAAACATGTCATAGATTTTGGTAAAAATGAACTATATAATTATAATAACAAAATAGGTTAGAAAACACCGGCTTTTTAGATAGCTGGTGTTTTTGTTTATATAAAGAAAGGAGGGAGAAAGGTGAAAATAGGTGAGATATTAAGGGATAGACAAGCTGATGTATATAAGCAGCTTAATAGTAAACCTAAGAGTAATAAAAAAAGGAGAAGGAGCAGGAGGAGGAAAAATCAAGGCCTGACTTTCTCCCAAGTAGAACAACTTATGAAGCACGATAGTTATAGTCGTGGTAGAGGTGGAGCTATAAGACAAAGGACATGGAGTGAATGATTATGGAATTACAATTAGTATCTATTGAAAAAATAAAGCCTTATGAAAATAATCCTAGACATAATGATGATGCAGTAGACAAGGTTGCAGAAAGCATAAGAGAGTTTGGATTTAAAGTTCCTATAATAGTGGACAAAGATAATATAATCATAGCAGGCCACACCAGGTATAAAGCTGCTAAGAAGTTAGAATTAAAAGAAGTACCTGTAATAAAGGCAGAAGATTTAACTGTAGAACAGGTAAAAGCATTTAGGATAATGGACAATAAATCTTCAGAGTTGGCAACATGGGATTATGAAGCTTTACTTCAAGAAATGGAAGGCTTAAAGATAGCAGATTATAATTTAGAGCTTACAGGTTTTGAATTGAATGAAGTAGAGAGCTTAATGGATGAGTATAACCCAAAAGAAATAGAAGAAGATGAGGATTTTAACATAGAGGAGCAACTAGAAAATATAGATACTCCTAAAAGTAAAAGAGGGGATATATGGTTATTAGGTAAACATAAGTTAGCTTGTGGAGACAGCACTTTAAAAGAAGATATAGATTTACTAATGGATGGCAAAAAAGCTTCTATGGCATTTACAGATCCACCTTACAATGTAGCATATGAAGGTGGTACTGAAGATAGACTCACAATACAAAATGATAATATGAGTAATGATGAGTTTTATAATTTTCTTTTAAAAGTGTTTAGCAATTACTATGAACTTATGGAAGAAGGAGCTCCAATTTATGTTTGTCATGCGGATAGTGAGGGTGAGAATTTTAGAAAGGCTTACAGGGAAGCAGGTTTAAAACTTGCTGAATGTATAATATGGGTTAAAAATACTTTTGTAATGGGTAGACAAGACTACCATTGGAGACATGAACCTATTTTGTATGGATGGAAAGAAGGTAAGGCTCATTATTTTGTAGATGATAGAACTCAAGATACAGTTTGGGAGATACCAAAACCTCAAAGAAATGCAGAGCATCCAACTATGAAGCCTTTAGCTCTTTGTGCTAAAGCCATTAAAAATAGTAGTAAGCCAGGAACATTAGTAGTAGATTTATTCGGAGGTAGTGGTTCAACATTGATGGCAGCTGCTGAAGTAGAAAGAATATGTTATACAATGGAGCTTGATGAAAAGTATACAGATGTAATAGTCTTAAGGTATATAAATCAATATGGTCCTGAAGAAGTCTTTTTAATAAGAGATGGAATTAAAACACCTTATTCTGAAGTCGAATAAAGACATCTTAAAATCCTTGATATAACTGTGCTTTAGAGTGATTAATGTACATGAAGAAAAACACACAAGGAGGATTTTAAAATGAGAGCATTATTTGGAAGAAAGGTTTTAAATTTAAAAGAGCTTAAGGAGCTTACAAGAGAAGCAAAGAAGGATGGAATGAAAGGAACAGAATACGAAGTAATAAGAGAGGTTGAATTGACAGATGAAGAATTTAAGGAATTTGCAAAAGACTTTAATAAAGACCAACCTTGGATAACAAAAGAAGATGGTGGTAACAATCAAAAAGGAGAACTAAGATGCATAAGAGTTAAAAATAAAAAAACAAAGAAAAGTATATTGGTAGATTCCGAAGGATATACCTACCCAAGATATACAGCATTAGAAAAGTAAAAAAGCCTTTATAAGGCTTTTTTTAGTTGAATTATAAGATGAACATTGTCGTTAAGTATAACTGGCTATAAACCTCTTTCAGAGCTAACATGTACACTAACAAAAAGAAACACACACTTTGAAAGGGGTAAAATGAATTTATGAAAAATCAAATGTTTGGTATAGAAATAGAACTTACAGGAGTGACAAGGGAGAAGGCAGCAAGAGTTGTTGCTGAATATTTTGGTAAAAGTGCAAGGCACGTAGGTGGCGGGTATGACCAATATGAAATTAAAGATCAGGAAGAAAGAACCTGGAAAGTAATGAGGGATGGAAGTATATCACCTCAAAGAAAATCATCAGGAAATATCATAAGTGCCACCGATGAATATAAAGTTGAAGTTGTATCACCTAAATGTAAATATGAAGATATAGAAAAGGTTCAAGAAATAGTAAGGCTTTTAAGAAAGGCCGGAGCTTTAGCAAATAGAAGTTGCGGAATACATATTCATATAGATGGTTCAAACCACAACACAAGGAGCTTAAGGAACCTTATAAATATATTTTATAGTAAACAAGACTTAATATATAAGGCCCTAGAAGTTGAAGAAGGAAGAGAAGAAAGATACTGCAGAAAGGTTGGAGACAGGTTACTAAAAGAAGTTAACAGTAAAAAACCGCAAAGCCTAAATGATATGGCAGATATATGGTATAAGCCATATTGCGGTTCAAGGAGCAACCATTATCATAGCAGCAGATATCATGGACTTAACCTACATGCAACTTTTACAAAGGGTACAGTGGAATTTAGACTATTCAATGGAACAACCCATGCAGGAAAGATAAAGGCATATATACAATTTTGTTTAGCAATAAGCCACCAGGCAATAATACAAAAATCAGCAAGTAGTAAGAAAACACAAACTACTAACGAAAAATATACTTTTAGAACTTGGTTGCTAAGGCTTGGATTAATAGGAGAAGAATTCAAAACTTGTAGAACACACCTTTTAGCAAACCTAGAAGGAGACACAGCCTTTAGAAATGGAAGAGCAGCATAGGAGGGAAACCTCCTTTTTATTTTACCTTCATAAGGGAGCTAACTTATGAGGTGAGAGCATGGGAAGGAAAACAAAATTTAGTAATGAAGTATTAGAAACTGCAAAAAAGTTAGCTAAGGAAGGATGTACTGATGAAGATATAGCTGGAAGATTAGGTATTGGTATAAGAACTCTTTATGACTGGAAGAAAAAATATCCGCAGTTTATGCAGGCCTTAAAAGAGAATAAGGATTATTTTGATTCCAGGGTAGAAGATGCACTTCTTAAAAGAGCATTAGGTTATGAATATGAAGAAACGGAAATAGTAGCAACTAAGGATGGTAAAACCTCAAAGGTTAAAAAAACCAAGAGAACAGTACCACCTGATGTAACAGCTATTATTTTTTGGTTAAAAAATAGGCAACCAGAAAAGTGGCGTAATAAGATAGAGTTGCAGCATGAGGGAAATATAAAAACTGAAACCAATATGTCAGAACTATCAATAGAGGAGCTTAGAAGATTAGCAAAACTTGAGTAGGAGGTGAAGTTCTATGGCTGACAAAGGGCAGGTCAAAGAAGCTTATGAAACCGGAAAATATACATTTCAACAATTAGCTGATGAGTTCAATGTCAGCTTAGGAACAATTAAATCATGGGCCAAGAGAGACAAAGACGATGGCAAACCATGGTTAAAAGGTTGCAACCAAAAAGAAAAAGATGCAACTAAAAAAAGTAATAAGGTTGCAACTAAAAAGAAGGTTACTGAAGATAAAAAGGAGAAAATACTAGCATTATCAGCAATAGGTAAATCACAGAGGGAAGTTGCAGAAGTAGTAGGAGTTGCACCTAGTACAGTAAATAGAATAGTTAATATTAATCCAGATGATCTTGAACAATATAGAACACAGAAAAAGATGGAGTTTATTCAACAAGCATGGGATACAGTAAATAATGCATTAGCCTATGGAAATCAAAAGATAATATTAGCCACAGTAATGGCTGAACATTTTGATGATAAGATAGATGAGCTTATTGAGGTTATGAAAAGTAACGGTGCTGATGGTAAGACAGTTGGAGATACTATAAAGGCAATATCACAGGCTATGAATATACCACTTAGAGATGTAGCGACTTATGTAGGAACTCTTTATGATAAGATTGCACTGGCAACAGGAGGAGCAACAGCAAATGTTAATCTTAATGCTAATGTAACACCAACTAGGGAAGCTATGAAAGAGATGTCCTTAGAGGAGTTGAGAAGGCTTGCCAAACTTGAGTGATAATCAAAAAAAAGCTATAGCAAGAATGGCCAAGTGTGAATTATCAAGAAGGAGCTTCTGGGATTTTACTCAAACACTATATCCTAAATTTTATAAAGAGGATAGATGGCATTTAGAAAAAATAGCACATACTCTTCAATCTCTTTATGAAGGAAGAATTATAAAAGTACCTCCTGAGAGCGAATGGAGAATAGTAGATAGTTTAGATGGTATACAAGGTCAAATAACTTGTAAAAAATTAATGCTTAATATGCCACCTAGACATGGAAAGTCATTCACAGCTACTAATTTTGCTAAATGGGTGCTAGGGAAGGATAACAACAATAGACTTATAACTGTGTCTTATAATGAGAAACTTTCAGGAAGGTTTGCAAAGGCTGTAAGGGATGGAATAGATGAAGTAAGAGTAGATGATCATAAAAAGGATAAGATAATATTTCAAGATATATTTCCAACAACAAAAATAAAACAAGGTGATGGTAGTTATCAAATGTGGTCCTTAGAAGGGCAATATTTTAATTATTTAGCAACATCACCAACAGCAACACTTACAGGTGTCGGATGTAACATAGGCATTATAGACGATATTATTAAAGATAAATCAGAAGCTTACAACGACAACGTATTAGAAAACCATTGGGATTGGTACGTTAATACTTATTTATCAAGACTTGAAGAAGGTGCTATGCAAATCATTATAATGACTAGGTGGTCCACAAAGGATTTGTGTGGCAAATTGCTAGAAGAGGAACCAGGAGAATGGTATGAGCTTAAAATGAAAGCTTATGATGAAGTTAAAGATGAAATGTTATGTGAGGAACTTTTATCAAGAAAAAGTTTTGATGATAAAAAATCAAAAACATCTGAAGAAATAATACAGGCTAACTATCAACAAGAACCTGTTGATGTCAAAGGTATTCTTTATAAAACAATAAAAACATATGAAAAGCTTCCGCCTTATTTTGAACACATAATTAATTACACTGATACTGCAGACGAAGGAGATGATTACCTTTGTTCTATAACTGCAGGTATATATCAAGGTGAGGCTTACATACTAGATGTGTATTATACACAGGAAGGTATGGAAGTGACCGAACCTGTAACAGCTGAATTTATGGTAAAGAATAAAGTAAATGCTGCATTAATTGAAAGTAATAATGGTGGTAAGGGATTTGCAAGAAATGTTATTCGAATCATATGGGAGAAATTTAAAACCAAGGCAGTAAATATTAAATGGTTCCATCAAAGTCAAAATAAAAAGGCCAGGATCTTAACCAATAGTACCTTTGTAATGAACCATATATATTTTCCTGTTATGTGGAGAAATAAATGGCCAGAGTTTTACAAAGCAATTACTACCTACCAAAAGGAAGGAAAAAATGCACATGATGATGCACCAGATGCATTAACAGGAATAGCAGAAGTTTGTCAAAGAAGCTTTTCAAAACCAGAAGCTACTGAAACAGAAGAAAAAAAGGAAGATACTCAAAAGAAACTTAAAAGGAATTTATACTAGGGAGGTGTAGATAAATGAATCAATTAAAAGCAAAAGTTATAAAAGCATCTAGTACTAATACAACAATTACAAATGCTAAAAATGAAATTGAAGATAACTCATCATTTGGAGATATTATTGAACCTCCTTACGATAAAAAGTACCTTTATAGTTTAAGAGAGGAAAGTAGTATTCTTCAACAATGTATTGAAGCTTATAAACAAAACATTGTTGGATTTGGTGTGACTCTAAAGTATAGAGTCGATGAATTGAAACAAGAAGAGACTCCTGAAATGAAAGCTGAGTGGCAAAAGGTAAGTGATTTTGTAAAGTATTTTAATTTTGAAAAATCATTCGAAGATGTATGGAAAGAAGCTATTGATTATAGAGAGAGTTGCGGTGAAGGATATATAGAGATTTTACGAGATGGATTAGCATTGCCAGTAGGAGGAGAGCTTGTAGATGCAACAACTATTAAAGTAACTAAACTAGGTGAGCCAGTAGAAGTTTTATATGAAAAGGATGGTAAGAATTTTAAACGTAAGAAAAGATTTAGAAAATTTGTTCAAGAGATAAACAGTAAAAAAGTATGGTTTAAAGAGTTTGGAGATCCTAGAGATTTAAACTGTGAGACTGGAGAATTTGGTGAAAATATACCTGAAGAGAAGAAAGCAACAGAGTTGATACAACTTAAAATAGGCAATGGAGCATATGGTGTTCCAAGATGGTTAGGATGTTATATTTCAATAGTTGGAGCTAGGAAGGCTGAAGAGTTAAATTTTAATTACTTTAAACAAGGCAGACATACTCCATTAGCAATATTAGTTAAGAATGGAGTTTTAACAGAAGAATCAGAAGGAGCTCTTGCTGATTATGCAGCTAGTGTTGAAGGTTCAGATAATGCACACAAATTTTTACTACTTCAGATGGAAGAAATAAAAGATAAAGATACTATAAGCTTAGGGGATGAAGAAAAGAAAAATAAGATGGATATAGAAATAAAGGACTTGGCTTCTATGTTACAGCAAGATGCTTTATTTTTAGATTATGATGAAGCTACTAGAAGAAAAGTGCAATCCATGTTTAGATTACCTGATATATATGTGGGTAGATCAGTAGATTTTAATAGAGCAACTGCTGATGCAGCTATCGAAATTACTGAAAAACAAGTATTCATACCAGAAAGAAAGAGTTTAGCATTTACAGTAAATAATTGTTTATTAGATGAATATAACCTACTATTTGTTGATTTAGGATTTAACAATCCTGATATAAGTAACACAGAGGATAAAGTTAGAATGATAGATACTATAGGTAGATTAGGAGGTATTGCACCAAATGATTTAAGAGATGAGGCTGGTAAGGTACTAGGGAAATCACTTGAAAATTTTGAATGCGAGGAGGCTAATTTACCGCCAGTGTTAGCCAATAAGAATACTGAAGGTATAAATAGTCTACCATTCCTAAAATCGCAACAGATAGGCACTAACAGCGATTTAATCAATATATTAAAAGATGTTAGAGATGTTGTGGAGGAACTTAAAGATGGACAAAGTAACTAGACTATTAAAAGCTTTAGATAAAGTGATAAAAGAAGAGGAGGAGGATTTAAAGGATGAGTTAGAAGAATTTGAGGGAGTAGATACAGTTATAAAGGCTATAAATGCATATGAGAAGAAAATTGCTAAACATTTAAGAAATCAAAAAAAATATTTTATAAAAGGTATAAATGAATATATTGCAAAAGATGTAGCATTAAAAGATTTAATTAATTATGTAATGCAAGATTTAACAGCAACAGATACCTTTTCAGAAGATATGGAAGAGTCAACAAAGAAGTTTCTTGAAAAAACTATCAATGAGCTTTGTACTATGCTGATGGATAGCATAGATAAAGAAGTTCAGTTCGAAATATTTTCAGAAAGAACTACAGAGTGGATTAAATCATGGTCTAAAGACCTATCAGAGCTTATGAAGTTAAATACACACAAAGCAATAGAAGATGTATTAAACAAAGCTTTAGAAGATGGTGAGGGTATTCCAAAGGTTATAGATAAACTTAAAGAACTTCCGGAGTTTGATAGGAAAAGAGCAAAGACTACTGCTATTACTGAAATGTTGACAGCTCATTCAAGGAGCTTATGGGAAAGCTTTATGCAAAGTCCTTGTGTTACTGAAAAGACATGGAAACATTCTGGTGGGAAAGGTATCAAACCTAGAGATGATCATGTTAATTTAGATGGAACATCAGTGGCAGTTGATAAAGCTTTTTATGTAGGTGGAGAAGAGGCTCAATATCCAAGAGACCCTTCCTTAAGTGCTAAACAAAGGGTAAATTGCCATTGCACTATGGGGCCAAAAGTAGATCAAAGTATTATAAAACTTTCAAAAGAAGAGAAACTAAAATTGAGGGAGGAAGCTCTAAAAGAAATGGGGGCTTTATGATGGATGAATTCACAATAAGAAGAATGCTTAAAAAATCAGAAAAAGAGTTAAAAGAGTTAAAATGCAAATTTAAAACAAATCCCTCAAAGCAGATAAAGTTTGACCTTAACTTAAAACAGGTTGAAGTAGCTTTATTAAAAATAAAACTTAAAAACATCAAAAGGGGTACTACTTAATTAAGTATCTCTTTTGGTTTATGGAGGTATATAAAGTGGCTATAGTAATGAAAGATTTAGAGAGGTGCTTTAAACAAGCAAAAAGACAGGGAGCTTGCTACATTGGAGTTGTTATTGAAATGGATGGCTTTGAAAAACCAGAAGTCATAGTAAATTCATATGAAAACTTTCAAAGTAAGCTTGAGTATTATAGGAAAACATATGATGAGGACTGTAATCATAAATATTCTAAGGGAATTAAACTTATAGCATGTAACTATGCTTTTGAGTTTAATCAATTAGAGGAGGACTTCATCTACATTTTAAACAATATTGAAAGGAGGTGAGAAAGAATATGGCAACAGAAATAGTTAATGCAAAAATAAGTTTTGTGTCGTTAGTAGATAAAGCTGCTAATAAAAAAAGCTTTGCAATTATTAAATCAGCTGATAAACCAACATTCCAAAGGCATGTACCAATTTTAAAAACCGATGAAGCAAAAAAAATTGTCACTGGTATTGTTTATGAACCTGATGTTCTAGATGCTCATGATGAGTTTATGACAGAAGAAGAAATAGAAAAATCGGCACATTTATTCATGAAGGAATTTAGGAATGTAGACAAGCAACATGATTTTACTTCCGGCTATGGAGAAGTAATTGAGTCCTGGGTAGCAAAGTCAGAAATGAAACTAGGAGATCAAGATGTTAAAAAAGGTACATGGCTTATGAGTGTTCATGTAACTGATGATGATACTTGGGAAGGCATTCAAAAAGGAGAAATAACAGGTTTCTCTATGGGTGGAGTTGGTGAAAGAGTAGAGCATGAAGATACTGCAGAAGAGGTCGAAAAGTCAGAAGCAGGATTATTTAAAATTCTTAAAGATTTCTTTTCAGGAAAATCTACTCAAATTAAAAAGGGAGCTGTTAAGGACAACTATAGTGCAAATGCAAAGAGATCAAATTTTTGGACTGCATTTGATGCATTACAAAGTGTTTTAGGGTATTGGGATTGGAGACAAGATAAATTTGTAATGGAAAGTGATCCGGTTGTAATACAAGAAGCACTACAAGATTTTAGTGAAATACTAAGTGGAATATTGGTTTCAGAAGATATCATAAAAGCTATAGGTACTCCAGATAAAGAATTAATAACCAAGGCAGGTAAGAAGATATCTACAAATAACATGACTCAGATAAAAACAGCATATGAAGCTTTAAGCAAATTAATTGAATTAGAAAATCCGGAAGGAGAAGAGGGGGAAATAGACGTGAAGAAAGAAGAAATAGAAAAAATGATAGGTGAGGCAGTTACAAAGGCCATAAACCCACTAAAGGAAAAACTTAATATTGTAGAAAAGGAAGAAGGAGCAGAAGACGAAACACAGAATGAAGAATTAAAGCCAGAGGATATTGCACAGTTAGTATCTCAAGCTGTAAATAAAGCAGTTGAGCCACTGTCAAATAGACTAGATCAGGTTGAAAAAGCTAGAGGATTAAAAAAGAGTCTTGATGATGATGGAGAGCCACAAGATACACCAGTTGCAAAAAGTTATATGGACTATTTTAAATAATAAGAGGAATGAATAGGAGGTTTTCAGTATGGGAGCAAACAAACAAATAATGACTAAAGAAGTAGGCTTACAACCTATAAAAAAGGATATAAGCTTATCTATGCCAAGTGCAGCATCACAACAATTTTTAGTTGATACTATAAATAAGGCGGGTACATTACCTAAATTAAATCCTATCTATAAAAATGATGCAGCAGGCAATATTGATACATTGACAGTATCGAGCAGAAGAATAAGGGAACATTCTAAGGACCATAAACCAGATGGAGTTAATTCTATTGGACAAGGTAAAATTCCTTATGCAGTAAAAAAGGTATTCTGGGATGAATGGATTCAGGATGATGATGTATGGTATAACATGCAAGTAAGAGGAGAGAATGTTGAAACCACAATAATAAATTTAATCCAAGGACAACTTGCGGTAGACTTACAAGACCTTATTTTTAATGGAGATATATCTACACCGGATTCAGATCCTGATAAAGACTTCTTGAGAATAATAGATGGTTTTGTAAAGAGAATGAAAAAGTCACCATATAAAACTGACTTATTAGATAAGGAACCACAACTTATGGATTTTATAAATCATGTTCAATTACTTCCAGAAAAATATAAAAACAAGTTTGATGATATAACATGGTTTATAACTAGGAACACACACGATAAATTAATGGCCCAAGTTAGCCAAAGAGCAACAGGTTTTGGAGATGCAGTACTTCAAGATGGTAAGTTAACTAGATTAGCAGGATATCCAATAGAGATAGTAGCTTCTTTGCAAAGTAAATTTGCAGCATTAACACCAATTCAAAATTTAAAGCCTGTATTTACTAGACAATTAAGATACAATAGAACAGGAGTTGGTGCTACAGCAGCTGCTAAAGATGCAACTTATCATATTATATTTGCATACTTAGACGCTGTATTAAGAGATGTTAATGCAGTAGCTTGGATGACAGGAAATAAACTATAAGAAAGGTAGGTATAAGCTAGTTATGGCAGGAAAAACAAAAAAATATATGTTAAAGCAAAAGGAAGGTGTTCTTCATATAGGTGGAGGCATCTTTTTTTATCCAGGAGAAAAATATAAAGCAGAGGAATTTCAAGGATATGAAGAATATTTCGTAGAGGAAATTTCAAATGAAGAAGGTACTTCAGAAGGACAGCCAGAAGGTGAAGCATAATGTTGATAGACTCAAAACAAGTAGAGGAATATACAGAATTTAGTATAGTAAAAGCACGCTGTGCTAGTGGCAAAATAAAACATGATATATTAAAAGCTCAAATGGAGATTTTTGCAGTTTGTGGCCATAAGTTTGAAAAATACAACACTATTCCAGAAGAAGTTCAACAAGTATGTATAGAGCTTGCAGAATACTATGCATTAATTGCTGGTGATGAATCAACAGTTAAAGGATATGTGAGTGAAAGAATAGGAGATTATTCTTATCAATTAAATGCTGATGGGACAATTAAAAAGCCTGTATATTTAAATATGCTTAAGGATTATATATTAACTAATCAAAGTAGTACAAGTAATAAAGTTAGGTTTAGGATGAGAGCTATATGAGTTATAGAACGCTACTTACTGATAAGTGCGATATATATCCACTTAAAAAGAAAGAAGAATCTTTGGGCTATGGTATAGAAAGCAAAGGTAATAATTTTTATTATGATAAGGAACCTGATTACAAAGAGGTTCCTTGTTACTTTTCACTTGCAGGCTTAAGAAATGGAGTGTTTCAAGAAGAGCCAAACAATAAAATATATGAAAGTTACAATGTTCATTTTATGATAGGAACACCTATAAAGGTAAATACCAAGGTTAAAAAAGATGGTGTATTTTATAAGTTAGAAGTGCCACGAACAATTAAAAACCATCATATTGAAGTTACTGCAGTAAGAGAGGGTAATTTATAATGGCTAAAGACTTTGAAATAAATACAAAAGAGCTTGATAAATTTTTCAAGAAGTTTCAGAAAGTTGCTAGTAAAGAGTTTAAAAAGGAAGTTGCAACATGGCTTGAAGCTATGGGATTTGAATTTTTAGACATAATTCAAAATGAAATTATAGCAACTAAAACAGTTGATACAAGATTATTACTTAATTCTTTTGATAAGGGAAATGGTAATAATATTTGGAAGATATCTAATGGTGGATTAACAATAGAGATAGGTACAAATGTAGAATATGCACAAGCTGTTAATGATGGTCATTTCACCACAAAAGATGGTGTTGCTAGTAGATGGGTACCTGGTAGATGGGTAGGTGACAAATTCATTTATGATGCATCAGAAAGAAAGACAGGAATGCTTCTTAAAAGAAAATTTGTTGATGGAACAAAATACTGGGATAGAGCTATTAAAATTTATGAAAAAATATTTCATAAATCATTAGAAAAAAATCTACAAGGATGGCTTGATAAATTCTAATAAATGAGAGGTGATTAAGTTGCTAGACCAGGAGAGAGGTTCAATTATTAAATTTTTTCAAACAGTAAATCCAGTAAAAATTTATATTGAAAAAGTACCAGAAGAGTTTATAATTCCATCTATGTATTTTCCTGTACCCTTTTTAGATACAAGTAGAGATTCACTTTCTACTTATCAGAATGATTATCAAATGTTTGTAAAGATATTTGAGGAGACAACCCTAAAGGCTAGTACAACAGGAGAAAAAATATTAGAGGAACTTAGTAAAAAAAGGAACATTATAAAAGTATATACTCCTGAAGGTTTAGCAACGGATCAAGCATTTAGAATTGATAAGATAAATGGCAGAGGAATAAGTGATGGAGTGTATCAAATAGAGATAAATTGGAGAAGTAGACGAGAGTTGGGTAAAGAAGAGAGTAAGAAGGTAAAAAAGATTAACCTTAATATGAAATTAGGAGGTATTCAGTAATGGATGAAAACATTGAAGAAGTAGTAACAGAACTATATCCATTATCAGAGTTAAGAGCAAATTGTAAAGAGCTCTTTGGAGTAGAAAAAGAAGTCTTTGATGGAGTGTTTTTCAACTCTAAAAAAGATATATCAAAAGAAGAAGCAATTAATAGAATTAAAGAATGGTTAGGAAAGGAGGCACAGTAATGGCAGGAGGTACGTTTATAGAAGGTCAAAATAAAGTAAGACCAGGTTTATATATAAATTTTATAGCTGCTGCTTTAGCAAGAATAGAAACTTCTGAAAGAGGTATAACTGTAATTCCTATGAGTTTAGATTGGGGAAATAAAGGAGATTTCATAGAAGTTGAAAATGCAGATTTAACAATTGTAAAGACTGCTTTTGCTAGAGATTTATTTGACAATAAACTTTTATACTTAAGAGAAGCTTTGAAAAGAGCAAAAACAGTAATAGTTTATTGTTTAAATACAGGTACTAAGGCAACTAAGTCGTGGGGAACAACAGCTCAATGCACAGCTACTGCAAAAAAAGCAGGAAGTAGAGGTAATGCTCTAAGTGTTAAAGTAACAGTTAATCCAATAGATAGTAGCAAAAAAGATGTTAGAACTTATCTAGATGGAATATTAGTAGATGAGCAAACAGTAGTTACAATACAAGAATTAAAAGCGAATGACTTTATTGTATTTAGTGGATCAGGAAATATAGAAACAACTCCAGGAATTACATTAGCAAGTGGTTCAGAAAGTGCTGCAACTAACTCAGATTATGTTGATTTTTTAGGAGCAGTAGAAACACAGATATTTGATACAATTGCTTTCCCGGTAGATGATGATCCTTTAAAAGTAACTTTTGTTAGCTTCATAAAGAGATTAAGAGATGAAGAGGGTAAGAAGGTTGTTGGTGTAGTCTATAATTATAAATCAGACTACGAGGGAATTATCAATGTTACAAACGGTATAAGATTATCAGATGATACTGTGTTAACACCTAAGGATTGTGTTCCTTGGGTAGCTGGTGCAAGTGCAGGAGCTTCAATGAAACAATCCTTAACATACTCAGTTTATGAAGGAGCTGTTGATGCAGTACCAAGGTTAAAAAATTCAGAGTTTATAAAGGCATTAAAAAATGGAGAGTTTGTATTCCAATTTGATGGCCAAAAAGTAAAAGTAGAACAGGATATTAATTCACTTACTAGTTATGGACAAGGTAAAAATCAGTTGTTTTCAAAAAATAGAGTAATAAGAACTTTTGATGGCATCAACAATGATTTATTAAAAGCCTTTAGTTCTAACTATATAGGTAAAATTGATAATAATGCAGAAGGACAAAGCCTACTTATGTCAGCAGTTGATGAGTATTTTTTAACTCTTCAAAAAGGCTCAATGATCCAAAACTATGAGCCAGGAAAAGACTTTGTAATAGAAAAGGCTGAAGGAGAAAGCGTATGGGCCAAGATAGCAATACAACCTGTTGATAGTATGGAAAAGTTCTATTTCTCAATTAAAGTAAGATAGGAGGGTTAAGAATAAATGTGGGAATCTAAGAATGCTATTAGTGCAAAAGAAGGTAGATTTTTTCTTGAAGGCGAAGAAGTTCTAAATGGAATAAAATTAGAAGTAGAAGTTGAAAAGGAAAAGGTTGAAATTAAAAGATTAGGGAAAAGAATGACAGGGCATAAATCAGTTGGATTAAGTGGTTCAGGAACTATTACAGAATATAGAGCTACTTCAAAATGGATTAAGGTTCTTCAAAGATTTAAAGATACAGGAGAGGATGTATATTTGACTTGTGTAGCAATAACTAATGATACAGCTTCAGGTAGAGGAGCTGAGCCAATAACATTGTATGGTGTAAATATAGACTCTCTAACTTTAATCAACATGGATGCTGAAGGTGATGTAATAAAAGATGAAATACCATTTACTATTGAGGACTTCAATCTACAAGGAGATGGACTTAAAGACACATTATAAATTTAATCAGTATGCACTCTTAGAAAACTAAGGGTGCTTTTATTTTAAATGAAATTTAGGAGGAATATTAATTATGGATATGAAGATGTTTTTAAAAGGAAAAGCTCAAAATTTACCAGAGGTAGAAACAATAATAACTGAAAGATACCTTGATGAAAATGGAAAGGCAATACCTTTCAAATTTAAAGCAATACCATCAAAGATGATAGATGAAATAAAAAGAGATTGCACTAAGAATATATATCACAAAGGACAAAAAATTGAAAAGTTTGACCAAGAAAGGTTTGTAGCAAAAGTAGCAGTAGAGACAACAACATTCCCAAACTTTAAAGATGGAGAATTATTAGAATCATATAGCTGTGTAGATCCTGTAGATTTAGCACATGAAATATTATCTCTTCCAGGAGAATATACAACCTGGGTAGAGGAAGCTTTCAAAACTAATGGCTTTGATGATAAGTTTGAGGATTTAGTAGCAGACGCAAAAAACTAATCAAGGGCGATGACTACATGGCCATATGGTTTCATCGTCTATTTCAAAAACACAACATTCTTCCTAAAGAGTTTGATGAAATGGATGAATATCACAAAGCTCTTATTATAGCAAGTGAAGAAATAGCAATAGAGGAAGAAGAAAAAGCAATTAAAAAAGCAAAGAAAAAGAGGAGGTGAGGTAATTGGCAAGTTTAACAGCTTTTATAAACCTTGTCGATAGATTCTCACCTAAAATGAAGCAAATGGAAAGCTCCAGTAATGCATTTAGTAACTCACTTGGCAAATTAGCGAAGATAGCAGCTGGAGCTTTTAGTACTGCAGCAATAACTAAATTTGCAACAGATACATTCCAAGCTTTTAATGGATTCGAAGAAGGTATGAATAAAGTTTTTACTTTATTACCTGAATTAAACAAACAAGCTATGGATGACATGAGTAATCAAACTAAGAAGTTTTCTAAAGAGTTTGGAGTATTACCAGAAAAGTTAACACCGGCACTATATCAGGCATTATCGGCAGGAGTTCCTAAAGATAATGTCTTTGATTTTTTGGCAGTAGCTCAGAAAGCAGCTGTCGGTGGTATAACAGAACTTGAAACTGCAGTTGATGGTATAAGTTCCGTTGTAAATGCTTATGGTGCAAATGTAGTGAGTGCAGCTAAGGCTTCAGACCTTATGTTTATGGCTGCAAAGTTAGGTAAAACGGACTTTAAAGAATTATCACAATCATTGTTTAATGTTATCCCTACAGCTTCAGCATTGGGAGTAAAATTTGAAGATGTATCTGCAGCTATAGCTAGTATAACTGCAGTGGGTGTTCCTACAAGTGTTGCTACTACTCAGTTAAGACAATTGTTTGTAGAACTTTCTAAAGAAGGTACTAAAACAAGCCAGGTATTCAAGCAGATAAGTGGTAAATCATTTAAAGATTTTATTGCTAGTGGTAAGAATACACAGGATGCATTAAAACTCATGGAGGAATACGCTAAGAAAAGCAATGTAGGTATAAATGATTTGTTTGGATCAGTAGAAGCTGGTAATGCAGCACTTTCTTTAACTGGGCAAGGTACTGAAATGTTCACAAACTCTTTAAAGGAAATGGAGAATGCAGCAGGTGCAACTGATACAGCATATCAAACTATGGATAAAGGAATAGGTAGAACTATTGAAAAAATAAAAGCTAATTTTGAAGTGTTTAAAATAGAGTTAGGCTCTAAATTTCTACCAGTAATAGCAAATGTTACAGATTTTATAATAAAAATAATGCCAGAGGTTCAAAAGAATATAGAAGATGCTATTAATTTTATAACACCTAAGTTTTCAGAGATAGGTAATTTAGTTAAGGAAATTGCAGAAGTTTATTTTCCAGGCTTAAGTACTTCATCAGGAGGACTAAAAGATACACTTTCTTCATTAGTAACAGGTGGATTCGACATACTTAAGGCATCACTTGAATGGATTAGAGATAACACAGGCGTAGTAAAGGGTTTGGTTATTGGATTAAGCTCTGTATATACTATACAAAAAGGTATAATGCTAGGACTCGCTACAGCTCATGGCATTAAGACAGTTGCTCAATGGGGAAGCATAGCAGCAGACAAAGCAGAATCAATTGCTATTATTGCCCTATATGCTAAAGATTATTTACTTGCAGGAGCTATGTGGGTAGTAACAGCAGCACAGTGGGCATGGAATGCAGCGATGGCAGCAAATCCTATAGTATGGGTAGTGATAGCTATAGCTGCTTTAGTTGGAGCATTAATTTATTTATATAAGAATAATGAGACAGTTAGAAATGCGATTAATACTGCATGGGAATGGTTAAAAACAAATGTAATAGGAGCTGCTATTGCTATAAAAGATGGAGCTATTGCAGCTTGGGAAGCAATAAAAGCTTTTGTAATACCTATAGCTCAGGCCATAGGAGATTTTTTAGTTAAGGCTTGGGAAGGAATCAAGGTTGTATGTGCATTTGTATGGGAAGTTATAAAGGCCATATTTGTAAGTGCTTGGACTTTTATATCATCAATAGTTCAAACATATATCAATATAGTTACAGCTGTAATAACAGTTGCTTGGCAAGTTATTAAAATTGTAACTACAGCAGTTTGGAATGCAATAGCAAGTTTCTTCACTTATATATGGAATGGTATAGTTGCTTTTTTAACTCCTATAATTCAAGGTATAGCAAATTTTATTACAAATACTTGGAATGCTATTGTAGCCATAACTACTACTGTATTTACTGCTATATATAATTTCTTTAATACGATATGGAATAGTATTGTGACATTCCTTACTCCAATAATAACAACTATAGTGGCTGTGTTAACTAATGCATGGAATACTATACAGGCTGTGACTTCTACTGTGTGGAATGTAATTGTATTGGTATTGACAACTATATGGAATTATATATTTGCTTTAGTTACAACAGTTGTTAACGGATGGATTAATATCTTTACAATAGCTTGGAACACTATTCAAATGGTATCTACAACTGTATGGAATGCTATTGTAGGCTTTTTCACATATATTTGGAGTATTATATCATCAGTATTTACATCTGCAATGAATGCTATAAGTAGTTTTATATCTTCAGTATGGATTACTATTCAATCAATTACATCAGCAGTTTGGAATGCTATAACTTCAACTATAAGTAGTATAGTAAATGGCATTAGTAATGTTATATCAAGTGTATGGAATGGAATTTTGAGTGTAACATCTAGTGTGTGGAATGGAATAAAGACAGCTATTATGACTCCAATAAATGCTGTTGTGGGTTTTGTTAGTGATCAGGTTGAAAAAATAAAAGGATTTTTTAGCGGCCTTAAAATTGAACTACCTCACATCAAATTACCACATTTTAAGCTAGAAGGAGAGTTTAGTTTAGCACCACCGAAAGTACCTCATCTTGGAGTTGATTGGTATGCAAAAGGAACCAATTATGCAAAACAAGGTCCAGCTATAGTTGGTGAACAAGGTCCAGAGTTACTTTGGATGAATGGTGGAGAAAAAGTTCTTCCAAATAGTAAAACTATGAATTTGCTAAAATCAGATCCTAAGATGGACCCTCAAACGGCTGAAACAATTAGAGGATCAGCAACATCTAATTCTACTGTAGAACATAATGAAAAAACTGTAACAATAGAAAGTTTATTTGGAAGTATTCAAGTGACTAGTAAAGAGGAATTAAAAGCTATTATTAAAATGATAGAAGAATATTTAGAAGAAGAATTATTTAATACAGGAGGTGCGGTATATGAAACCTAAATATGAAATGTGGCTAACAGTTAATGATAATAGGGATAGATTGCAATTACCTGTAAACCCTCCATCAATAGATATCGATGCAGGATCACAGAATACAACTGTTAATGTATCAGGACTTGGAGAAGTAACTATTCTTCAAGAGCCAGGTGCTAAGGTATTTGAGTTTGCAGCAATATTCCCTTCAACGTATGGGCCATATTGTGAGTTTGTTAAAATACCTAATCCATGGGATGCAGTAAGTTTCATAGAAAAATATAAAAGCCAATCACCATTTAGATTTATAATTACAAATACTCCTATCAATATGCTTGTAAGCGTTGAAGAATTTAAGTATTCTGAGAAGGCCGGAGATATAGGTACGCTTAACTATAGTTTGAAGTTAAAAGAATATAGAATAGTTAAACCGAGACAAATAAATATAGTAATTCCTCTAGTTAATAAGTTTCAAGCACCACCAGAACCTAAGGTAGTACCTCAGCCAACACCAAGGCCAGCTCCTCCACCACCAAGGACTTATACAGTTGTTAAGGGGGATTGGTTAATTAAGATTGCAAGGAAGCTTGGTATAAGTGATTGGAGAGTTATCTTTAATGCTAATAGAGATAAAATTAGAAATCCTAATCTTATTTATCCAGGGCAGGTTCTTACAATACCATGATGGAAGTCTATTGTGTTAAAGATAATCAAACTTATGATGTATCTTCTATGGTTCAAGATGCAGAGATTAAGGGAAGTAAATATAAAACAGCTAGGAGCCTAACTCTTAAAGTATTAAATACTTCAAAGGGATTGCATGGCTCCTTTAAATTTGAAGAAGGTAATACCGTAGTATTTAGGTGGAAGCAGCAGGAGTTATTGAGAGGTGTTCTTTGGAAAGTAGGCAAAGACAAAAGTGAAACTGACTCATTAACAATATATGATCTTATGATTTATTTGCTTAAAAATACAGAAACCTATGTTTTTACATCAAAAAAAGCAAGTGATATAGCGAAGATAATATGCTCAGATTTTGGTATTCCTATAGGCAATATAGCTGACACAGGATATGTAATTCCTTCTCTAGTATGTGATGGTAAAACTCTCTATGACATTATAATGCAAGCCTTAGAGATAACTAGAAAGCAAACAGGTGTTAATTATTATTTATATTCAGATAAAGGCTTATTGTTTCTGGTTAGAAGAGTGGAGCAAATTAGAAGATGGGTTATAGAAGATGGTGTTAACTTAATAGATTACAATTATGAAAGTAGCTTAGAGGATACATTTACTAGGGTTAAATTAGTGGCAGGTGAAAAAGATAAAACTATAATTGCTACAGCTGAGAATGGAGAACTTCAAAAGAAGTTTGGATTACTTCAATATTATGAAAAAGTATCAGATAACTTAAATCAATCACAGCTTACTGAGAGAGCTAATCAAATAATAAAACAAAAAGGTAGAGTTGATAGGCAATTTTCAATATCTGCTTTAGGGCTTCCGGATGTAATATCAGGTACCGCAATTTATGTAATAGAGAGTAACCTTAACATAAAGAAAGGTTACTTTGTAGAAGAGGATAGCCATAACTTCAAAGGGAAAGAGCATACAATGAACTTAAAATTAAGTGAGACGGATAAGCTACCGGAGGTATCAGTATGATAGAAACGATAATGAAGGCTGTTAAACAAACCATGGATAATGCAAATTTAATGAATTTAGCAGAAGGCGAGGTAATTAGTGCTCCACCTGATTTAAAAATAAGGCTTAAAAAAAATTTAAAACTAGTTATACCTAAGGAGCTACTGGTTGTACCTGAACATCTAACAGATTATAGTAAAATTTGCGATATACATTGCAAAACTGTATATACAGATTCTGAGACTTTCAATAATTTTTCAGCATCTGATGCATCAATAAAAATTAAAAATTCACTTAAAAATGGAGATAGGGTAATGCTTGTATGCTTTGAAGGTGGACAAAGATTTTATATTTTAGATAGGATTTGAGGTGATAAAAGTGTCATTATTCCCTAGAGTTGATATACCTAATTTTAATAATGTTCATAAGTATGCCACAAAGACCTATGCTCTAGATATAAATTCAGGAGAAATAAATGGTAAGGTAGATGGGTTAGAAGCAATAAAGCAGTTATGTATAAAAACAATTTATACTTCAAGGTTTAGGCATATTGTATATAGTTTTAATTATGGTTCTGAAATAGAAGATTTAATAGGATTAGATCTTACAGAAGAATTTTTAAAATCAGAGTTAGTGCGAATGATTACTGAAGCATTGGAGTACGATGATAGGATTAATAAAGTGCATAGCTTCGATATAAAAACAAAAATGGATAATATATATATAAAGTTTACAGTGGACACAGTAGAAGGAGAACTTACAATAAGTGAGGTGATTAAACGTGTATGAAGAACAATCATTTGAAGTAATAATGCAAAGAATGCTAAATAGAATACCAGATGATATAGATAAAAGAGAAGGTAGTATTATATGGGATGCATTAGCACCAGAGGCACTAGAATTTGCTAGAGCTTATTGTGAGTTAGATAGTGTTTTAAATTTAGTATTTGCTAGAACTACTTATGGTGAACACTTAGATTTGATATGTGAGTCGCATGGAGTTGAAAGAAAGAAGCCAGAATGTTCAATAGGATTTGCATTGGTTGAGGGCGTACCTAATTTTATAAATACAGCACCGGTTGAAATAAAAGTACTTGTAAAAGATAAAGTTTTAAAATTTTTAGTTGTTGATGAAGATAACAAAGCTATCGATTTAGTATTACCACAGAGTGGTAAGTTAAAAACAAAATTACTATGTACAACTCCAGGATCAATAGGAAACATACCACCTAATACTATTGAACTTAGTGAATATATACCTGGAGTTGAAAAAGTTTATAATACTGAAGCTTTTAGTAGTGGTGTAGATGAAGAAGAAGACTACCCATTATTATTAAGGCTATTGGAAAAAGTTAAAAATCCACCTTCATCAGGAAACAAAAATGATTATGCTAGATGGGCAAAAGAAGTGCCTGGTGCTGATTATGTAAAAGTTATTCCTTTGTGGAAAGGTCCAGGAACTGTAAAGTTAATAGTTTTTGGTTCGAAGGGATTACCTGTTGGTCAAGAGATTATTAACAATGTTAAAGATTATATAGATCCAAGAGATGGTTTGGGTGAAGGGAAAGCACCAGTAGGAGCTAAAGTAACAGTTGTAACTGTTAAAATTAAGCCTGTAGCAATAGAATTGTCAAGCTTAAGGGTAAGGTCTAGTTATACATTAGATTCGGTTAAAATGGCCATAAAGGACAATTTAATAAAACACTTAGAAAAGATTTTACCAGGAGAAGTTGTTATTTTAAAATCTATAGAAGCTGTAATAATGAATACTGATGGGGTTTTAGACTTTAACACTCTTAGAATAAATGAGAATAATAATAACCTTGTAACAAGTGATGAGGAGAAGGTTGTTCTTCAAGAGGTGAAGTATATTGAATAAAGCAGATGAGTTAAAAAGCTATCTACCAACTTATTATCAAGAAAGCATTCAAATGAATGCAAAGTGTGATAGTACAGGTGAAGAGCTTGAAGGATTGTATTCTAATATATTTGATTTAACAAAGCAATGTTTTCCGCAGACAGCTACATGGGGAATAGAGTATTGGGAAAATTTTTTAGGAATTCCGGTAAACTCTTCAGAAGAATTAAAAACCAGAAGAGCTAAGGTGATAACTAAAATGTCAAGAGCTTCACCGATGACTCCTTATGAAATGAGAAGAATACTTAGAAATTTTGTTGATAGGGTTGTTATTACTCAGTTTCCTGAAGAATATAGATTTGAAGTTACTTTAGAAACTAAAACCAAATTAGAAAATGTACTTGATGCGGTGATTCGTGAAGTTGAAGAAATCAAACCTGCTCATTTAGACTTTGGTGTAGCTATTAATTATATAACAGAACTTACATTAATAACTCAGTTTAGTAAATGGTTTAGTGATCCTTTTATTTTATGTGGTACCATTGATGTTTCATATAATCCTTATATAGCAACAGATGGATGGAGTTTTGAACAAATAGTATCTTCATCATTGAAAGAATTTAGAAGTGATGAATTTTTAGTAGCTTCAGAAACAACTTTTATATTAGGAGATGGAAAAACTTTATCAGAAACATTAAGGTTAAGTATAAACAAGTGGAATTCAGATGAATTAAAAGTAGTTTATGAAGATAATTTTATAAAAGATACTGATGGCAGAACGCTCAAGGAAAGTTTAAATCTAAGCATTATCAATAATAAATCACAAGAATTTAAACAAGCATCAGAAGAAGCATTTATATATGGAGTAGATGGGAAAACAATTAATGGAGCACTTATTGATAGTGTAAATAGACTTTATTCAGAGGAACTTATTAAAGTAAGTGAAGATACTTATGTGAGAGGGGGTGTTAATAAATGACGGCTGATGGAATAGGATTAATCTATGAAACAATAAAATCAAATCTTTTAAAATGCCAGGTACTTATAAATGGTAATTATAAGGATGCAGAAATACAGAAAGTAGAAAAAACAAATGACTCTATAAAAGTTTTTGTATACCTTGACGAGGACTTTGTAGGAACTATTATAAAGTATAGGCTGGTAACCATTGCTGGTAAGATATTTGATGAAAGAAATGATAATATTCAAAAGGACAATAAGAGAGGATTATTGACGCTATTTGAATATAAGATAAAGGAGGAATAGTATGCCTAATTATGAAAAATTACAATGGCGAGATCAGGTAAAGGACCAGAATGGTAATATAATTCAGGAAGGTACTCCGCTTTCAGCGAAGAATATGAATCGTATGGAAGAAGGAATAGATCTTGCTGATAATTTACTTGGTGTTTTAGTAGCTGAAGCACTTGGAAAAATAGGTGGAATAAATAAGGAACTTGAGAAATGGAAAAATCAAAGAGTTCAACAAGGGATAGTTTACATTTATAATAAAGCAGTTGTTAATGGATGCATAATTAATGCAATGCCTAATAGTAGGTACTTACAGATATCAAAATCAGGTACTTTTACAGAAGGCAGTATATCTGAAATATATGTTGATGGAAGACCGGCAGGATTAAAAGATGAACAAATGATAGCAATGGTTCCTCAAAATATTACTTCAACACAGATGCTTTATTATGTATATGTTGACTATGATGGCAACCAAAAAAGATATAGACCATATTTAGCAGAAAATGTTCCTGAAGGAAGATTAGTTCTTTATAAAATTACAGTACCTGCAGGTGATAATAGAATGGATTTATCATCTATAACAATTACAGACCAAAGAAGAATTGAAACAAATACAACAATTAGAAATACTGAACCGTTGGCAATAGTATCTTTTAGTGGATTGCCAATGCTTGATTTAAGTTATGATGTATTGATTAACGTTGATAGTGCAAGTGATCTTACATCAGTTGGAGAAACAATAGTTTTTGATAAACAAGCAAATGGATTTAAGATAAAAACAACAGGCTCTGCAGACAATATAAAATTAAGATGGACAGCTATAAATTCGGATATAGCTTAAAGGAGGAGTTAGTGTGAAAATTGTAGAACAAAATGAGGGTCAAAAAATTCAATATAGAATAAAAGGAAATGTATTAAGCTTTGATGAAGCTATAAGTATTAACTTAAGCAGATATCAAAAGGATGAGGAAGTATTGTTGGATTTGTGTTTAGACAATGACAATCAATTAGTTGTATCACCTTCAACAAAGTCTAATTATCTTTGGTATTTAGCAAATATTAAAATACCTAGTAAGGACTATGAATATGTTGATACAGGAAAACAAAATGAAGATGGTTCAAAAGTTTTAACAAGAGTGGCAAAACCATTAAATGTGGAAGATGTCACTCTTATTTTATGGTCTTTACCAATAGGATATTTAGGAGGTGCACTATAATATGGCATTTATATATAGCATAAAAGATACTTACAGAGCAGCAGTAGAAGCTGCAACAGGTGGGAAAAATACAGTTTTATATGATGATAAAGGGAATCCAAGTGTCATGGTTGTTATCCCTAAGTTTTATTTAGATGAAGTAATACCAGGAGCTCCTCACACAATACATCCTGCTTTCATTGTTAATGGAATTGAAAAACCTTGTATATATATTTCGAAGTACCAAAATATTATTACAGATGGCAGAGCTTATTCATTACCAGGACAAGATCCAGCTGCATGGATTAACTTTGACCAGTCAGTAGCAGCTTGCTATGCGAAGGGACAAGGATGGCACTTAATGACTAATGCAGAATGGGCTGCTATTGCTTTGTGGTGTAAGAAGAATGGCAAGATACCAAGAGGAAATACTTACGCAGGCTGCGATGTTGATGCAAGGTATGAGAAGGGAGTGAAAAAGTACGATTGGGTATTAGATAACAATTGGAATGGACAATCAGAGTTTAAGGATAATGCAGGCTATCATCATACAGGTAGAGTTGCAACAGGTAGTGGTCCATGCTCTTGGTCGCATGATGGTACACCAGACGGTATATATGATTTGTGCGGAAATGTATGGGAATGGAATACTGGTTTAAGAATTAATGGCGGAGAAATTCAAGTTATTCCTAATAATGATGCCGCTATTTTTAATGCGGATCATTCAAATACATCATTACTATGGAAGGCTATAGCAGAGGATGGTTCTTTAGTTACTCCAGGTTCAGCAGGAACATTAAAGTTTGATTGTACTGTTGCAGGAAGTGCAGATAAAGACGGAAATGAAATAGGTGATCCTATAGTAGGAAAGGATATTGTTAATAAAATGTATACTGGCGGAGAAGTTAATGATTACTTCAGATATAGTCATTGTACCTTTGAAAGTTTAGCTGCAAAATCAGGATTAACAGTACCAATGATATTAAAAGTATTAGGAATTTCACCTATAGATAACCAATGTGGAGGAGATGGACTATGGGTTAGAAACTATGGTGAAAGATTACCTCTAAGAGGCGGTTCCTTCATTTATGGTGCGTCTGCGGGCGTGTTCGCTCTCCTTTTGAATTATCTTCGTAGGTCTAGTAACTTCGGTGTGGGGTGCCGTGCCGCTTTCGTTTTATAGGTCGCTGTGTTCTGATTGGTCTACGATAGTAGACCTCTAACCAAACTTGATAAAATATAACGAAATAGAAAATAAAAAAACAAAATGTGATAAAATCCATTAAAGGTGATACACAAATGGAAGATTTAAAAATACTTCAAAAAACTTATGACATGATAAATTATGGTTATCAAGCAATCGCTCAATTTCCGAAGAGTGAAAAATTTGCATTAGGAAATGATATGAAAAGATGCATGCATCAAATTTTAGAACTTACGATTGTTTGTCATAAAAAATACTATAAAAAGACAACTCTTCAAGAGTTAGATGTAGAAGTTACAAAATTAAAAGCATATACAAGATTAGCAAAAGACCTTGGATTTTTGCCTTTCAAAAAATATGAGGTTTGGTCAAGTTATAATATAGAAATTGGTAAAATGGTTGGTGGATGGATAAAATCCGCAAAACAATAATTTAATATATTGGGAACAGGCCGTTTGATTAACGGTTCCTTCAATAATGGTGCGTCTGCGGGCGTGTTCGCTCTCAATTTGAATAATCATCGTAATAATAGTAACAACAATGTGGGGTGCCGTGCCGCTCTACTCTCATGGCCAGAAGTTACAAGCTCAAGGGCTTGTATCCAGTGCAGAGAGATTAAAGGGGCCTGTTTCCATTCCGTCAAGGAAGAAAATATATTTGTTATGAATGCCGAAAGTAACTTTAATAAGTGAAATCCGCAACGCATAATATTTTAATGGTGGTACAAATGAGTAAAATGATAAAAAACATATATCCAACTTTGTGTACTTATGAAAATTTATATAATGCCTATCTTGAAGCTAGGAAAAATAAAAGATTTAGAAATGAAGTTTTAGAATTTACATTCAACTTAGAAGAAAACTTGATGGAGCTTTCGACTGAGCTGAAGAATAAAACGTATAAAATATCAGGATATAGAGAATTTGTTATTTATGATCCTAAGGAAAGATTAATAATGGCATTACCTTTTAGGGATAGAGTTGTTCAGTGGGCCATATATCAACTTATAAATCCAACATTTGATAAATCATATATTGATGATAGCTTTGGATGTAGGGTTGGTAAAGGAACTCATAGTGCAGTTAAAAGACTTCACTATTGGTTAAATCAAGTGGATAGAAAGCCAAACAAATATTATTATCTTAAGCTTGATATAAGTAAGTATTATTATAGAGTAGATCATAATATATTAATTAATATATTAGATCAGAAAATAAAAGGTAAGGATTTGTTAGATTTATTAAAAGGAATTATAAATTTCAATGAAGTACCTTTTGGATTAAAGCTTAAAGGAGATATCAATAATCCTGATGATAGACTATATGATAGAGGTATGCCTATAGGAAACCTTACAAGTCAAATGTTTGCTAACTTGTATTTAAATGAGCTTGATCAGTTATGTAAAAGAAAGTTGAGGATAAAACACTATATAAGATATATGGATGATGTGGTTATTTTATCGGAAGATAAGAAATTACTTCAAGAGTATAAATCGATTATAGAAGAATTCCTAAATACTAAGTTGAACTTGCATTTAAATAATAAAACAGCTATAAGGCCTATATCATTAGGTGTTGAATTTGTAGGTTTTAGAATATGGCCTACACATATAAAAATGAGGAAATCAACATCATTAAAAATGAAGAGAAGGCTTAAATATGTAAAAAAACAATATGAACAAAATAAGCTTCCTTTTGAAAAGGTAAATGCTACTGTTCAATCATACATGGGTATAATGAAACATTGTAATAGTTTTTGTTTGCAAAAGAAGATATTTGATTCTTATATATTGAGTTCTAATAACGAAGAGTGATAGAGTATATCACTCTTTGATATTTTATAACAAAACACGCTTTAATCTGTCATACGGGGTTACAATTCCCTTGAAAACTGATACAAGGGAGCGGTATGTATGATTAAAATTCATTTATCAAGAATTCTTGGTGAGAAAAGATGGACTCAAGCAGATTTAGCAAGAAAAACAGGAATAAGACCTAACACTATTTCTGAACTATATAATGAATTAATAGAAAGAATAAACATTGACCATTTAGATAGTATATGTGAAGTATTAGAATGTGACATTTCAGACATTTTGGAATATGTGCCAAATAAGAGAAAAAGAAATAGAAAGTAGGACTTGGTTTAGCTGAGTCCTTTTTCTATGCAGTAATTTAGGAGGATTTATGGATTCAAGGTGCAAAGAATGTATAGAACAAGGGACTCTCCATAATATTCAAGAAGATATAAAGGAGCTTAAAGACATGGTTAGAGAACATGACAAAAGTATAGTAACCTTAAGGGAGTCGCAAGCAGAAACTAAAATATATGTTAAACAAATATTTGAGAGAATTGATGATTTAAAACTTTTAGTAAAGTCCAATTCTAATGATGTTAATAGTACAACAGATAAGTGGCAAAAGGTAGTCCTAGAGCTTATAAAAGCTTTAGGAACTATTGCTGCAGTAATTGCCGGTATTAAATTTTTTAAATAAGAAGGAGTGGATAATATGCCAGAAATAAAAAGATGGATATCACCTTATAATCATTCAGATGGAAACAATGTTGAATACATTGTTATGCACGACACAGGAAACTTCAAGGACACGGCTAAAGGAAATGCTAACTACTTCAACGGAGGAGATAGGCAAGCTAGTGCTCACTATTTTGTAGATGAAAACGAGATTTATCAAGTTGTCGAAGAGACTCAAGCAAGTTGGAACTGTGGAGATGGACATGGAGCTTATGGAATAGGAAACCACAACTCAATAGGAATTGAAATGTGTAATAGTGGAGGATATATAGCAGAAACTACTATACAAAATTCTATATGGCTTGTTAAACAACTTCAAGCTAGGTATGGAGTTGATAATGACCATGTAGTAAGACATTATGATGCTTCAAGAAAGATTTGTCCGAATAACATGTCAGATAATAATTGGGCCAAATGGTGGGAATTCAAAAAAAGACTTGGAGGAGCTTCTAGTAGTTCTAATGAAGAAACATCAAATGATTATGGACTAGCTACAGTTACAACTGAGAGTGGATTAAATGTAAGAAGTGGAGCTGGTACAGAGTATGATAGAATAGGAACTATAGCTTGTGGAATAGAAGTAAGAATAGGATTTGTTGAGGGAAATTGGGCAAATATCTATTATGGAGATCATGGTGGATGGGTATGCATGGATTATTTAAATGTGTATAAACTTTTTAAAAAGGCTGAACAACCTAAACCATCTATAATGTATAGAGTTATTTTAGATGGTAATCAAGTAGAAGCATTGTCTTACCAAGATAAAGCTGAAGAAAGTGTAAAAACTGCAGTTGATAGTGGTTCAGCTAAATCAGGAAAGGTTCAAAGAACAGATGGTGTAGATGTATTTCAATATCCTGAAGAAAATGTAAATCAAGCTCAGGAAGTAATATGGTATAGAATTTTTATTGATGGAGTTAAGATAGAGGTTGATAGAGACTTAGAGAATGCAAAATCTCTATTAATAAAATACATCGATAAAGATGGCAAAGGTACGGATGGATATATTGAAAGACACACAGATGGAGCTAGATTGTTTGAATATAAAAAAAAAGAAACACAAGCACCAAGTGAACAGCCTAAAGAACCTGAAAAGCCACCAGTTGTCATTGAAAAACCAAAGGAACCAGAAATAATAAAAACTCCTATAATGGGTATCTCAGTTTTAACTAAATCTCAAATGCTAAAATATTTGTTAGATAATAATAAGGAACCAAAACTTACTGTATCAGCAGAAGAGTTGGTTTCTTATTTTTTAGAGGAAGGAGCTGCAGAAGGCATAAGGGGGGATATAGCTTTTTGTCAATCTATAAAAGAAACAGGTTTCTTCAGGTACGGAGGGCAAGTATTACCAGAGCAGAATAATTATGCAGGCATTGGAGTTACAAATAACAGTCCTATAGGTAAAGGAGCATGGTTTAAAACTGCAAGGGAGGGCGTAAGAGCTCAAATACAACATCTTAAGGGATATGCAACAACTGAGTTGTTGAAGAATGAATGTGTGGACCCTAGATATTCAATATTACAAAGTACAGGACTTTTAGGAGTTGCTCCTAATTGGGAAGATCTAAATGGTAGATGGGCAGTTCCAGGCGAAGGGTATGGACAGGATATATTAAAAATATTTGAAAGAATAAAGGTTGTAATGCCTGAAGAACAGAAAACACAGCAGGAACCTCAACCAAAACCAAATGAACCTGAACAACCTAAGGATCAAGAAAAAGAGTCTTTAATAAAAACAGCATTAAAACTACTAATCGATTTATTAAAAAAATTATTAAATAAGTAAGAGTGAGCTATATAGCCACTCTTTTATAATTAAGGAGGAATAATAAATGAAAGAACAATTTTTAAGTGTGGTATGGGAATGGAGATTTGTTATTGTATTAATAGTTGCTGTAATTGTATTTGCATTAGCTGAATGGAATAAATTCAAAGCTATTTCTTATGGAATTATGCTTCAGGCTAAAAGTAAAGCAAAGGATGCAGTTTTAAAATCAGGAAAAGAACAAGAAGAATGGGTAGTTAAACAATTATATCAATTCTTACCTAAGACATTAGTTGCTTTTATCAGTGAAGATTTAATGAGGACTATAGTACATTATTTATATATTAAAGCAAAAGATTATTTAGATGATGGACAATTAAATAATAGTATTTCTTAAGTATAAAAAGCCTTTGGAGGGATTATTCCTTCTAAAGGCTTTTTATTTTTGTAAAAATAAAAACTCAATATTTGGTAATAATATGAATAATATGGTATTATATAAGTGGAATTTATAATTAGGGGTGAAGTAAGATGGGTGTTTGGGATAATGCTAAGGCTAAAAAAGAAAAAAATGATATTTTGATAAAGCAAATGAAAGAAAATAATCAGTTGTTTGGTGCTACTGTTAAATATTCAGGAGGTCATAGAGAAGTTTCGAAGGCATGTGATGGTGTGCTTGTAATAAATAAGTTAGGGGTATATTTTAGACCAGGTATAACACAGGTTATTTATATACCAATAGAAGCTATTACTTCAGCTGAATATATTGATGGAACACAAATATCTAAAGACGTAACACTTACAAGATTATTATTATTTAATATATTCGCTTTTGGGTTAAAGAAAAAGAAGGTAGATCAGCATCATTTTATTGTTATAACATATATGGAAAATGGAATGATGAATAAAATAATATTTGAAAATAAAAAGGCTCCTGAAGCTGTAGGTGCTATTATGCAAGCTAAACAGGAAAATAGAAGTGTTGAATGTAATATAGCAGTTACACAGGAAGTATTGCCTAGCTCTCAAGCTAATGAAGTTTCTTCAAACTCAATTCCAGATCAGATAAGGCAGCTCGCAGAATTAAAAAATGAAGGAATACTTACCGAAGATGAATTTAATTTGAAAAAATCTGAATTGTTAGCTAGATTATAGTTGGTGATATTGTGGGAATAAAAAATAACTTTTTACAGATACGATTAAATAGAGGGTATAAGTTTGCAAAAGATTTTGCAGATTTCTTAGAAATCAATAATCAACAGTATAGTAGGTATGAGTCCAATAAGAGTCAACCGAGCCTAGAAATAGTTTATAAAGCAGCTAAAAAATTAAATATTACAATGGAGGAGCTTGTGTATTACGAAGAAGAGTAATACATAGGCTCTTTTTTTTATGTTATTCAGTAGACTAAGTAATCAATAAAAAATAAAAAAATAAAAAAATATTGATTTAGTAGTCAACTTTTTGTGCAGAAGTGCATATTAATATATCAAGAGGGTCAGAAAAGCACAAAAAAATATTGAATAAAAATAATCAATACTGGCCAATAGTATGCAAAAAGGAGTAGAAATGATGAAAATTCTAGGAGTTGATTTTGGTAATTATAATACTAAAACAAGTGAAGGTATTATATTTCAAAGTAAGATTTCTAAAGATGAAGGATTGATGAATCATAGAAAGGCAACAGATGAAAATTTAATGAAAATAGATGGTAAAAGAATGCTTGTAGGGGAGGGTGAGTTTGAGACTGAAGTTAATAAACTTGATAAAGATATGTTCAAAGCATGTGTTTTAAAGGCTTTAGCATTAAGCACAGACGAGGATATATTGAAAATTATAATAGGATTGCCATCTAATCAATTTAACTCTAAAAACAAAGAAAAATTAAAAAATGATTTGCTAAGTGATAAAATATATTCCTTTGAATTAGGAGGAAAAGAAAAAACATTAATAATAGAAGATTTAGACTTCTTTCCAGAATGTGCAGGAGCATATCATGCTTTAACTAAAGAACAACGAACACAAATTCAAGGAAGAGATTTGGTTCTTGTAAACCTCGGTGGTGGAAATACAAACATAGGATATTTTAAATTAGATGGTAAAGGCAGAAAGATGGTTAAAAGCAGTACTAATATGTCTGGAGTACTTCATTTATATGCAGATGTAATAAATGCTATCAATGGGGAATTTTCATTAAATAAATCTATTGAGGATGCTGAAAGAATTTTAAGCAAAAGTGAACTGCTAGTATATGGTGAAAAGCAAGATTTAACATTTCTAAGAGAAATTATAGAGATACATTTAGATAGAATTTTTAAGGAGTTAAACTTATATCCAATAAGAGATAGTGCAGTTATGTTCACTGGAGGAGCAATAAAGTTATATAAAAAGATTTTAATGAAAAGAGTGCCTAATTGCTTATTTCAAACAAATTATTTATTAGGTAATGCTCAAGGATTTAAAAAGGCTGGTGAGTATAAATGGCAAAACGAATTCCTTTAAGCTTTAAGGAGAACGACAGAGACCTAAAATTATATGACTATGTTAATAGGCAAGATGATAAAAGTTGTTTTATAAAAAAAGCAATTGAATTTTATATTGAAAATTCAAAATCAAAACAGTTTATACAAGATGAAGCTGTAGTAAATAATTCAGCAGAGTTTGAAGCTGAAGATGATGAAGGAATAGGAGAAATAATGGGATGTTAGGAGGTTTTAGAATGTTATCAAAAGGAATGGTAGTAAAAATATATGATGGAGACTTAATTGGGTGGACCTTTGGAACTCTGGTAGAAAAGTATTCTAATAATATTAGTTCCTTTGAAAAGTGGAAAATACAAACACTTGATAATACAAACTTAGTCAGATTTGTTAAAGATATTTATAAAGATTTTAAACAAGATGGATGTGGGTATATTTTAAAGGAAGGATTTACAGTAAAAGCTAAGGTTAATTTTCAAACATGGAATATAGATGCGTTTGCAGAAAGTTGGGATAATCCTGAATACTTTAGAAATATTTTTTTAGATTCTCAAGATGAGGTTTATGAAATGGAATGGGATGGAACTGAATTTTGGGAGATAAAAAATGTTGACGATGAAAGAGAAGGTACTCTTTTTGAGATGAAAGATATTGTTTTTCAATAAAAAAAGCCATCCTTAAAAAAGGATAGACTAATCCCAAGCCACTGCTCCAGATAGCCCAGCATCTGTTTCACTGTCGTGCCCCAGAAGCTGTTCTACAGTAGCAGTGTATGCTAGAACTTTTAAAAAGTTTCCTGTTTTTGTGTCGAAACTGCATTTGTTAACAATTTATTTACAACATATGTTTTTAGCCAATTCTAAAACAACATATGTAGTTGAACATACAAAAAGTAATACCACTGCAACTCGCTCCTATCTTTTAATTTTATTTTAAGAGTATAACCATTTATCAATAATTTTATACAGGGGGAATTTATAAATGTTGTTTAAAAGACCTAATATAACTTACTCTATACCAGAATTTTGTGAGTATATGAGAATGGGAAAGGTTGAGAGAGTATTGTATGATTTCTCAAAAGAGATGGATCAACGTCAGATAGATTTATCTAAAAATGAAAAGCTGTTTAAAACAGTAGCTTATACTTTTGCATTGTTTATGACTTTAGAAAAAACAGTTCACGCAGCTCCTTCTACCGGTTTTGATGGGTTAGATAATGGAGCTTGGAAGATAGTACAGGTAATCCAGGCTTGTGTATTTTGGGTTTCATTACTATACACCTTAAAGTCATTGTTATTATTAACTGTTAAAGGAGAAGGGGAGTGGAAGAAAGTGGCCACAGGATTTTTGATTTGTGTTGGTGATTATTTAGTTCCGTGGTTGTTTGGAATGGTCCCAGGTCTTTTCAAATTTTAGGAGGTGGAATTTATGAATAAAATTGCAATAACAACAGCCTTAGTTAAATTACCAGGTTCAGAAACATTTGAAGCTATAAAAGAATTTTGTCAGGATACTAAAGAGTTCTTTGTGACAGCAGGTAAAATTTTATGGTATCTGACTCACCCAAAAAATTTAGGTATGCTTATTTGGAGTGGATGTGTTAAGTATAGTTTGCCAATTTGTTTAACAATATGCCTTTTAGCACTACTTTTATATCTTTGTGGTTGGAAAAAAATTAAGCCACTTATAGGGGGGAGCTTCCTTGGGTATTTAGTAATTCAAATGATTAATTCAGCAGTATAGAATATTATGCACAAGAATAAAAAGTAATGAACTTTAAAATTTTAAATACATGAAGGGAGGAATTTCATTGATATTAGATGTATTTAAAAAGAAATCCTCTTCTATAAAGTTAGAAGATTGGTTTGAACTAAGAAAACCTAAGTATATTACTTTACAAGTTATACCGCATAGTAGTAACCGCAACTATGATACTGAATTATTAATTCAAACAATGGCAGCTATGTATAGATTACCTTACCAACGATTGAAGAAAGAAATGAAAGAGCATAAAAATTTCAAGTTTACATTAGATCTTCCTGAAAAAGCTAGTTTTATAATAGCTATAACTAAAGATGATTGTAGGTTCTATTTAACTATTCCTAAAAGATATTCTAATCTATTTATAGAAAAATGTTCTGAAGTTTGGAAGAGGGCAACTATAAAAGAAGTTGACTCTGTTCCAAATTTTGAAGGCGAAAAATATGAGCTGCATTATAAGAAAGAAGATCCTCTAAGTTTAAAAGTAAATAAAAAAACAAATGAGCCTTTATCTAACATACTAGGTGTAAAAGATATAATGGAAAAAGGTGATGAAATAGATATCCTTTATAATTTTATACCTATAGGTCAAGGTCGTTGGAGAGGTATGTATAAAGAAACAATGAAGAGACTTTCGAGCGGTATGCCAGTTGATAAAGAGAAGTTTACACCTGCGTTTTTTATTAAGTTTTTCTTTATATCTTTAATAAAGGGAATTGATTTCACTTTTGACATTCTTAATGATGTTTTAGGAGATGGAAAACCACGACCTACTGAAGAAGTTGCTATTACTAAATTGGATGCACTTAGTAATCTTTCTAAAAACACCACAAAAAAAGAAAATGCAACTATAATAGGCACTCAAATAGTAATTAATAGTAAAAGTGCGGATAAATCTAGGCAGCATAATAATGCTATAGCAGTGGCAGAAAGTTACAAGGTAATAAACGAAGATAATAACCTCATATATAGAAAGATCCCTGAAAAATCTAAAATAAATGTACAGGATCATACAATTAGAAATGTAACAGTAAATAAGATGAGTACCTCAGAATGTAATAACTTTGTGCAAATACCAGGGCGAGAGCTATTAGATAAGCATAAAGTAAATACAAAAGTAGAAGTGTTGGAAAGTCCGATTCCAGAAGATTTAAGGAAGGGAAGCATTCCACTAGGTGAAAGCACATGTAAAGGAGAAGTTCAAGCAGGTTATCTTCCAACAGATTATAATTTTGCAAACCTGGCATTAATGTTACTATCCCCACAGGGTGGAGGTAAAACTACTTTAATCGGTAATATAGCTAGAAGTGCAAATAAAGCTAAGGAAGGAAACATCGTTCTTGATTATATAAAGAACTGTGAACTTGCAGACAGTATTAAGAAAGTAGTTAATCCTAAAGATGTAATTGAAATAGACTTATCCAAAGAAGAAAACTTTCAAGCATTAAGCTTCAATGAAATAAATTACACAGGAAAGAGTGAATTTGAGATGTTTGAGGTTGCTAATATGAAGGCTGAACAAACCCTAGCATTTATAGATGCTGCTAACGGCGATGGACTTCCTTTAACAGGTAAGATGAGAAGGTATCTTTCAGCTGCAGCTAATGTAGTATATCTTCATAATAATACATCTATTGGTGATGTTATAAAATGCCTAAATAAATATCAAAGAAGAATTGAATATGTTACTTGGGCCAGAGAAAATATTTCTCCACAAGGTTTGGAGTATCTTGAAGATATGTTAGATGCACTTGATGAACTTAATGAGATTGAAAAAGAGACAGATAAAAAGACTAAGGAAGTTATAAGATGTGAAGTCGTTGGAACAAAGGATTCAAAAATAGAGGGTATATTGGATAGAGTAAATTTAATTCAGGAAAATATCTACCTTAAATATATGCTTAACATGAAAGCTGATAATAATGTGGATTTTGTAAAAGCTATGGAAGAAGGAAAAACAATTCTTATAAAAATGCCAGAACATAAATTTAATAATACAATGGTAAAGAATGTTTTAATAACTTTCTTCACATCAAAAATAATACTAGCTACTAAATTAAGAGGAGCTCTGCATGAAAAACCATCACGATGCAACGTTTTTTATGATGAGATATATCAAGCTCCAACAGCAGAAGGTATAATTTGCAATGTATTAAGCCAGCTTAGAAAATTTGGAACAAAAATAATAATATCGGCCCATTATATGGATCAGCTATCTAATAGATTGAAAAATGAGATTAAGGCTTCAGGAGCTTCATATATGTTACTGCAAGGAGCAGATAAGAAAAATTTTGATGAGTTAAAAGAAGAATTGATGCCTTATGAGCTTGAAGATTTGTTAAAACTAAAACAATTCCACAGTTTAAATCTAATAAGATACCAAAAAGGATATGCAAAATTTATTACTAAACTTCCAAAACCAATATGGGAAGAGAAAGGAAAGGTAGCATGATTAAGTATTGTATAATGGCTCTTATGATGGGGTATTCTGGTAATAAGTTATTTGGAAAAGATAGGAGCACTAGAAATAGTATGCTAGTTGCAATAAAGGTAGGAATTGTGCTAATATTAATTAACTTATTGATTATATTAATATGAAGAAAAGCCTTTGTCGGAACTCGACAAAACTTCCGACATTCTTCCTACGGTCAGTAAGATACAATAAAATAAAAATAGATATGGTAAAATATGAAATGCACTGTAAGGCCAGTAAACTCAATGGCTGTAAGATAAAAATAAATACAAATAGATATAATTTGATATAACGTGCAGGGAACACAGAACTCGGCTTATAGACTTAGTCGCAACATGAAAAGCATCAGGTTAACCCCTGATGCTTTTGTGTTTTATAAATTTGATGATGTATTAATTATAGACTTTGTATTAATTATAATATCTATTTGGGGTCAGACAAAAATATTAATCCTTTTTCATAGCCATTAAATAATAGTCTGTTCCAAATTCAGAGTTAAATTGGTTTTCTACCTCTCTAATTCTTTTTTCTTGTTGTTCCTGCAAAGAAGCAAACACAAGATTTTTGTTAGAGTTTGTATTGTTATTATTCATATTTATCACCTCATCTTTAATTGTTTCCAGCAGATTTAATAAATATGTATTGATGAGTTAGAATTTTTGGAAGTACTAAAAATGACAAGAGTCAGGTATGTAGGGAGATTAATACAAAACTTGGCTTATAAGATTCAATGTCGACATAAAAAGCATCAAGTTAATGTGTGATAATTTTATATTTCTACTTAAGTGAACTTGGCATGTCCTCTTTTTTTAGCAAATCTCTTATTTCGGCCAATAACTGAATATCAGCTGGAGGAGCAGGCGGTTCTACTGGCTTAACATCTTCAATTTTTTCACGCCTAAATTTATTTAATGTTTTTACAACCATAAAAATAGAAAATGCAATTATTAAAAAGTCAACAATGTTTTGCATAAATTGTCCATAATTTAAAGTTATAGCAGCGTGCTTACCCTCAGCAGCCTTTAAAGTCGTCTTAAGAGATGTGAAGTTTACTCCTCCAGTTAATATACCTATAACAGGCATTACAATGTCATTTACTAGTGAAGAAACTATTTTATTAAAGGCGCCACCTATGATAACACCTACCGCTAAATCTACTACATTCCCTTTCATAGCAAATTCTTTAAATTCTTTTAGCATTCAATCACTCCTTGATAATTTTGGCTTAAGTATGATTATATTATATTTAAACTTAAAAACATAGTCAAAGCAAATTTTAATCAACATAATTTACAATATAATACCTTGCTATATAAAAATCATCTTATTATAATATATTTTAATAGGATGATTAAGGAGGGAATATGAATTTCATTGGATATAGAACACTAAAAACTGCAGTAGGTGCATTTTTAGCTATGATTATAGCAAAAGAAATAGGTCTAAAGTATTCGGTAGCTGCAGGTATAATTACTATTTTGAGTATACAAACAACTAAAAGACAGTCGTTACAGGTTGCCATTAAAAGAGTGATTGCATCCATACTTGCGTTAGGTATTTCCTTTGTAGATTTTAATATCTTAGGGTATAATGAAATAGCTTTTGGGATTTTTATATTAATTTTTATACCTTTAACAGTAAAGTTAAAAGCCGAGGACGGAATAGTTGTAAGTTCGGTACTTGTAACTCATTTACTAGTAGAAAAATCTACAGATATTTATTGGATCAGAAATGAACTAGGGCTTATGTTTATAGGAATTGGAGTAGCTTTGATATTAAATCTTTATATGCCAAGTATAGAAGTCCAAATAAAAAAGGATCAAGTTTATATTGAAAAAACTATGAAAGATATTTTTATGAAAATGGCAGAAGCAATGAGGGGAGAAGAAACTGATATAAGAAATAAACAATCCATTAGAAGTTTTGAAAAGAAATTAAATAATGCTAGATCACGTGCCTATGATAATTTGAATAATTATTTTACAAAAGATATGAGCTATTATGTAAAGTATATGGAAATGAGAATAAGGCAGTTTGAAGTTATAAAAAGAATGATAAAGAGTTTTAGAAAGTTTTTTGAAACCTATGAACAAACCATTATGATAGCAGATTTTACAGAAAAAGTAGCACGTTCAATATATGAAGAAAACACTGCAGAAAAACTCATAAAGGATTTATATAAATTAAAAAGTATATTTAGAGCAATGCCTCTTCCAACAACTCGGGAGGAATTTGAAAACAGAGCGTCATTATTTGAATTTTTAGATGATATGGAGCACTTTTTAAAGATAAAACGTAAGTTTAAAAGAAAATGGGGAGCTAGTATCTAGCTCCTATTTCAAAATCTGTTCTTTTAATCTTTGACCTGTAGGAGTATCAGCAATGCCTCCTAAGGCTGTTTCTCTGAGTTCCATAGGAAGCTGTCTCCCAACTTTATACATAGCAGCAATTGTTTCATCAAAAGGAATAACACTTTTAATGCCTGCCATAGCCATGTCTGCAGATGTTAAAGCATTTACTACACCATTTGCATTTCTTAGGGCGCAAGGAACTTCTACAAGCCCTGCAACTGGATCACATACAAGTCCCATTATATTTTGAATGCAAATCGTAGATGAGTGTAAACTCTGACTAGGAGTACCACCCATCATTTCAACTATTGCTGCAGAAGCCATAGCAGCTGCCGAGCCACATTCTGCCTGGCAGCCACCTTCGGCTCCAGATACGCTGGCATTTTTAGCTATGATTACTCCTACTGTAGAAGCTGTAAATAGGGCTTTTATCATATCATCTTCACTTTTATTTAACTTTTCACCAGCAGAAATTATAGCGGCTGGAAGGATTCCGCAGGAGCCTGCAGTAGGACATGCCACTATTTTACCCATAGCTGCATTTACCTCAGAAGAAGAAAGAGCACGGGCCATGGCTTTAGTTACAAACTCTCCTGTAAGACTTAAGCTGCCTTGAGAATATTTATAGAGTCTATGAGCATCGCCTCCAATAAGGCCACTTACAGATATTACTTCTGTATGAAGAGCTTCATTCGATGAGTTTATCATGACCTGAAAGTTTTTTCTCATTTTTTCAAATATAACATCCTGAGAAAGTCCACTTTCTTCACTTTCTGCTTCTAAGGCATACTCCCATATGCTTATGTTTTTTTCATCACATACTTTTACTAATTCTTCACCAGTATTTACAAACATTTTTTAACTCTCCCTTTATATTAAATTTTTATAATTTAAGTTTATAATAGACAATTTGTTTTATGGTTGCTAGTCTCTAGTCGCTAATCGCTATGTATATATTACTATCTACTAAGTTAATTTATTGGCTTATGTAGTATCTAGTATTAAACTAAAATTTAGAGACTAGAAATCAGAGAGTAGCGATTTTAAAATGCTTTGCATTTTTATTATATCCTAAAAATAAAAAATGGTGGAGTTAAATATAAAAATATCTTTAAATATATCATTGTAAACAAAAAAATAGAAAGTCATCTAATAGATGACTTTCATTAAAAATTATAATTTACGATATACTAGTTTATTTCAGTTCCATCTTCTACTTCTATAGGTGCATTCATCATGTTCATTAAATCTACAAAATCTATAGAGTTTGTATTATTCAATACTGGCATGTTAATATCTAGAGTTTCGTTGATTTTAGTTAGGTTTGTATTAAAGTTTACGTTTAAGTTTAATACGCCTTTTAAAGCAGATGATGGCTCTGGAGATAATGCACTAAACTTAGCTAAATCAACTTTTAAATCCATAGATCCAGTTTCATATATAGCATGGCCGTTTTCATTTAAGTAATAATCTATGGAGATACCTTTGCTGCCTAATAATTCTAATGAAGATAGTTTATTTACAAAATTACTGTATTGTAAACTTACATATGGCATATTTGATATTAAGTTATCCATTTCAACTTTGAAATCTGGCTTAGCTTCATCTTCAGGGGTAGGCATAGCATCAGTAATAGCGTTCATATATGATACTATAAACTCTTTAACAGCATCTTTTTGTATAAAGTTTAAAGCGTTATTTCCGGTATAGCTCATAAGTGAAGATAAAGTGCTATTATTTAGTGTAAGTCTATAAACTTCAGCATTTCTTCCATCAGGTGTTTTAGTTACATCTGATAGCTTTGAAATTATGTTAAGGTTAGGTTTGTAACCTAAAGTATATTCTTTGGCTAAGGCTTCTATTTGAGGAGTAAATTCTTCAACGACTTTATTTAACTTTTGAAAGTCTATAGTAGTTTCTTTAGGATCAGACATTTGTCCCATTTTATTGAAATCAAGTACTAGGTAGTCTTTATCTTTAAGAGCTGCCATATTTGGGTCAGATTCTGCTATTGGCGCTATCGTTTCCTTAGGAAGCTTATAAAGCATTTTCATATTGTTACTTGAGTAATCAAGCCACATTGAAGTTTCTTGTGCAGGCATAGCGCCCATCATTCCACCAAATTTTACTGTACTTCTTACTTCTTCTTTAACTGTAGTTTTAGTTGGAGAATTAACTTTAACATTAGAAGTAAAATCTATCTTATTGCCGATCATAGATACCATCTGATTGTAGCCTTCCTGCATTTCTGAGGATAAACCAGAAGCTGAAAAGCTTATTGCTGTATTAGAGGAAACTTCTACAGATTGCATTTGTTTTGCTTCGCCTAATTTACTCCAAAATGCTTGGCCCTCTTTTGTATTTGGAGTAGGTTGATTTAAAGTGTCTTCAATGGATTTACTTATAGAACCTATTTCTCCAAGGATATATTGAGAAGTATAAGTTGTACCACTTAAATATTGAGTTTGTGAACTAAAGTCCTTGCCATTTGAAAGAATTATTGGAGCATTTAATTTAGCAGCTAAGGCACTTCCAGCTAAAGCATCAGAGAGGTTCTCTCCAGAAGCTATTACAGCATTATTAGTATCTAAGTTAAATGCATTACATACTGCTAAATTAGTAAGATATTTAGTTTTACCTGCAATTCTTACTATATCAGTATCTGTTAAAGAAGGATTAATTGCTTGTACCTGTGAAATTATTTTAGAAGAAAGCATACTTTCTCCACCGATTATATAAACCTTGGAAGGTTTTATCTTATTAAGTTGTGATTTTATAGTATCAGAAATAGAATCTTTAGTACTCATAACAATAGGATATCCCTTTATAGCTGATATACTAGAGATACTTAATGCATCAGCAAAAGCATTCGAATTTACTATAAATACTGGAGTACCTTTTTTAACAGAAAGCTTACTTAGAATGTTACTATTTGTTTCAAATCTACTATTTCCAGCCAATCTTTCTACGTTATATCCTAGAGTTTTGATTTTATTTTCTATTTCAGTATTTACACTTGCAGTTCCTCCAAGGATATATACTTTACCTGAAGCTTTTAAATATTTTTGAATATAATCAAATGCATAGTTGTTATCTTTTTCAGTCTTTCCCATAAGAAGAATAGGTGAATTTAGATTTTTAGCAAGTATACTTCCATTTAATGCATCAGCAAATCCTTCACCACTTGCTATTACTACATTGTCTAAGGAATTTGCAGCATTATTAAAGTTTTCAGCAATAGCATAAGCAGTGGCATAGCGGTTTTCTCCACCAAGTCTATTTTCTACTTTAGCACTAGCAGGGCTTGTACAAGTAACACTAAGCATTACTGCTAGAGTAGCTGATGCCACTAAAGCCTTAATTTTTTTCATAATATAATCTCTCCTTTATGTTTATAAAAAATTACTTCCTACTAATTTTTGAATTAATAGGAAGTTTATCCCTATAATAGATTATACATCTATTACTAGTAAATATAAAGAATAATTTAAATTAACTGATTGTAATTTTTAAGGTTTTAATTCGCTTATCTTCTGCTTTTTCAATTTTAAATGTTATATTTTCGTATTCTACTATTTCATTATCGTTAGGCATAGCTCCTAACAAATTTACCACAAATCCTCCTATGGTATCTGCATTATCTGTAGGTAAATTTAAATGAAATGCTTCATTTATTTCATCTATAGATAAAAGTCCATCTATCATATATGTATTTGGATCAATTTTAGTAATACTCATATGCATTTCATCGTATTCATCGAATATATTTCCCACTATTTCTTCTAATAAATCTTCCATAGTAACAATACCTGAAAATCCACCGTATTCATCTATAAGTATTGTCATATAGGTTTTGTCCTTTTGCATTTCTTTAAAAAGTACGTCTATAGGTTTAGTTTCAGGTACAAAATAGGCAGGTCTTAAAAGTTTTGTTAAATCTTCAGCTAGGAATTTATTATGTCTTAGTCCAAAGAATAAGTCCTTAACGTAGAGTATGCCTATTATATTATCTACATCTTCTTCATATACTGGAACTCTTGAGTATTTTTCTTCCAATATCTTATCTAAAACATCTTCAGTAGGTGCAGTTAGGTCTACGGCAAATACATTAGTTCTTGGAGTCATAATTTCCTTTGCTAAAGTATCGTCAAAATCAAATATGCCATTTATCATTTCTTTTTCAGTTTCATTTATAACACCAGTTTCTTGACCGACCTCTATCATCATTTTTATTTCTTCAACGGAAACATCTTCCTCGATATTATCGCTATTTATTCCAAATAATCGTCCTAGTACGCTAGTAGAAAAAGTGAGTATTTTAACAAAAGGAAGCGCTGCTTTCGAAAAATAAACTATAGGTTTTATCACAGATAAAGCAATATTTTCCGAATTTTGAAGAGCTATTCTCTTTGGTAAAAGTTCTCCAAATACTAGTGTTATATATGAAAGAAGTATTGTTACAATTATTAAGGCAATATTAGAGCTTCCAGGAATATTTAAATTGTTAAGAATCTTAGTTAAAGGTGCAGAAAGCTTTGTGGCAGCAGAAGCACTGGCCAAAAATCCTGCTACAGTTATACCAACTTGAATAGTTGCTAGAAATTTACTAGGCTCATTAGTTAACTTTAAAAGAAGCTTTGCCTTAGAATTATCTTCATCTTCCGCCATACGAGTAATTTTATTTTTATTTATAGACACTATTGCCATTTCAGAAGCGGCAAAAAATGCATTTATAAGTACAAGTACTAAAATAAACAACAAATCAGGTAAAATACTGGGGGAATCATTCATTAAATATAACAGTCCTTTCCAATTAAATAGTATATATATTAAATCATATATTTGGTAAAATTACAATATTTACAACCTATAGAATACATGGTGTATTTATTGTAAAATTAGTATGTGGAATTAATATAAAGAAAAAACAAAAAATATAAAAAAATTTGATTTATAATTATATATTTTTAATTATCAGGAGGAATAATAAATGGCTCATATGAATTTTTCTACGGCTAACTGTAAAAATTGTTATAAATGTTTAAGGACATGTCCTGTTAAAGCTATAAGATTTAAAAATGAACAAGCTGAAATAGTGGAAAAAAGATGCATTGGATGTTCTCATTGTCTTGTTATATGCCCACAAAATGCAAGATATATAGAAAGTGATCTGGATAAAGTTAAAAGTGCAATAAGCTCAAAAAAAAGAATTATAGCATCGCTTGCTCCATCCTTTGCAGGGTATATTGAAGGGGACTATAAAAAGTTCATAGGAGCATTAAAAAAGCTGGGAATTGAAGTTGCTACGGAAACCTCTCTAGGGGCGGAAATAGTAACACAGGAATACAAAAAATATATTAAGGAAAATAAAAAGGAAATATATATATCTACCTGTTGTCCATCAGCGAATTACTTAGTGCAAAAATATTATCCAACATTAATACCTTATATAATACCTGTGGTAACTCCTATGACAGCCTCTGGAAAGATATTAAAGGATGTTTATGGGCAGGATAGCTTTGTGGTGTTTATAGGCCCTTGTACTGCAAAAAAGATGGAAGCAGATAAAGATGAAAATGAAAATGTAGATGGAGTTCTAACTTATGAAGAAGTCTTGAATTGGATGAATGAGGAAAAAATAAACTTAGAAGATATAGATAGTCAAGAGTTTTATAATGTTTCTTCAAATGACTCTAGATATTACCCTATCACGGGTGGTATTTTAAATGCTATTGGAGAAATAGATAATACCCGTGGGTTTCAGAAAATATCTGTTTCAGGGTTAGAAGAGTGTATGGAGGTTTTTAATTCTTTGTCTAAAGGAGAAATAACAAATGTGCTTTTAGAAGTTAGCGCTTGCTCGGGAAGTTGTATTGGAGGGCCAAGTAGTATAAAAGGTAACAATGGATATTTTAAAAGACTATCAAGAGTTAAAAGTTATATTAATAGCAAAGAGGAGCCTACCAAAAGTGGTGATTATGTAGTTAAAGATGACATTGATTTTTACTGTGCATTCAAAGATGAATCCCTAGGGAAAAATAATCCACATGAAGAATATTTAAAGGCAATAATGAAAAGTATGGGTAAGTTTAGTCCAGATGATGAATTAAATTGCGGAGTATGTGGATATGATACTTGCAAAGATAAAGCAATTGCTATATATGAAAATATGTCAGAACCTACTATGTGCCTTCATTATATGCGAAACAAGGCTGAAAAAATTACTAATATGATATTTAAAAACTCAAATGCAATAATGATATTACTAGATGGTGAGCTAAATATAAAGGAAATAAATCCAGCAGGAGAGCAGCTTTTCCTTGTAAAAAATGAAAATATAAAGGATAAGCCAATATCTGCGCTTATGCAAGATGAAGATTTTATGTATGTAAAAGATACAATGGATAGCATAAAAGCTAAGAGAGTTGTACTTTTGAAATATAATGCAGTGCTTATAGAGAGTATAGTGTATTTAGAAAAGGAAGATTTGATACTTGCAATAATGGTAAATGTTATGGAGGAAGAGAAGAAAAGACAGGCTCTAGTTAAAGTTAAGGAGAATACATTGAATGCAGCTCAAGAAGTCATAGAAAAACAAATGAGGGTAGCTCAGGAAATAGCAAGTCTTTTAGGAGAAACCACTGCAGAAACAAAGCTTATACTTACAAAGCTTAAAAAGGTTGTAGAGGGGGAAGAAGGTGAAATTAGATGAGTCTTTTTTTCGATGTTGCATTTCAAAGCCTTGTTAAATATAATGAAGAACTTTGTGGAGATATAGTACAGGTTGTAAGACTTAAGGACAGACTTATAGTAGTTATGGCAGATGGTTTAGGAAGCGGAGTCAAAGCTAACATTTTAGCAACGCTTACAGCAAAGATAACATCTACAATGTTAAAAGGGGGAGCTGATATATACGAAACTATGGATACCGTAGTAAATACACTACCGATTTGTAAAGAAAGAAACATAGCATATGCTACGTTTACTTTAGTGCAGATATACGAAGACGGAGAAACATATTTAGTTGAGTATGAAAACCCATCATTTATACTTGTAAGATCAGGAAGCCGCATGGATATGCCTAAAAAAGAAATTGTTATAAATGAAAAAAAAATCGTGGAAAGTAGATTTTATATTAAAGAAGGAGATGCTCTTGTAATATTAAGTGATGGAGTCGTAAATGCAGGACCAGGAAATACAATGAATATGAATTGGAGCATAGATAATATAAGAGATTACCTAGAAAGAAGCATATCAGATCAAATTGATGCAAAAAGCACAACAGAAGATTTAATAGATATAACCTATAGTTTATATGGCGGAAGATGCTATGATGATGCCACAGTAGTTACTATTAAAGCGGTAATGCCTAAATATGTAGATTTATTTACGGGACCTCCATTAAATAAAGAAGTAGATTCAAAGCTTATAAAAGAATTTATGAAATCTCGAGGTAAAAAAATAATATGTGGAGGAACTGCTGGAAATATTGCAGCAAGGGAACTTAAAAGAAAAATTAAGATAAGTACAGAAAAAATATATAATGGGGTACCACCAACAGGGAGAATGGAAGGAATAGATCTAATAACTGAAGGAGTAGTTACATTAAATAGAGCCATAGAAAATATTAAAAAATATAAAGATAATTTTGATAATGGAAATAAAGGAATGAAGATAATTGGAGAAGATGGGGCTTCAAAACTTACAAGAATACTTATAAATGAATGTACGCATTTAACTTTATGGATAGGAAAAGCTACAAATCCTGCCCATAAAAAGGACGACTTCCCAAAGGAGCTAAGTATAAAATTAAAACTGATAAAGGAACTTAGAGATATAATGGTGGAACTCGGGAAAAAAGTAGAAGTGAGAGAAATATAATAGGTACTAGGGGGTTACACCCTAGTACCTTAATGTTTAATGCACACTATTTTCTTTTAATATAAGTTGTATGAAGAAGCTCATGAGCTTTTTCTCCATAAGGTTTTCCTAAGAAGTCCTTATATAGCTCCTGAATAAATGGATTTTCATGAGACTTTCTTAAAGTTTTATTTCTATCTTCTGTATAAAGAGCAACTCGTCTCTTTTTAATAATATCTGTATTACCTCTAATGTATGGCTGACCACCACCATCGATACATCCGCCAGGACAAGCCATTATTTCTATCATGTGATAGTGCTCTTTTCCTTCCCTTATTTTTTCAAGAAGTTCACGTGCATTTCCAAGACCGCTTGCCATAGCAACTTTTACTTCAGTATCTTTAATAGAGATAGTAGCTTCACGTATTCCTTCAGCACCACGTACATTAGCAAATTCAACGTCAGCTAATTCTTCTCCTGTAATCCATTCATAAGCAGTTCTAAGAGCTGCCTCCATAACTCCACCTGTAGTTCCAAATATTACTCCAGCACCTGTGGATTCTCCTAATGGACTATCGAAGTTTTCTTCATCTAAAGAGTTAAAGTCTATTCCAGCTTCTTTAATCATCTTAGCAAGTTCACGAGTACTTATAACTAAGTCTACATCTGGAATTCCGTTAGTACCCATTTCAGGTCTTGCAGCTTCATATTTTTTAGCAAGGCAAGGCATAACTGAAACTACTACTAGGTTTTTAGGATCAATTCCCATCTTTTGAGCAAAGTATGTTTTAGCTATAGCACCAAACATCTGCTGAGGTGATTTACAGCTCGATGGTATATCTAAAAGATCATGAAATTGATGCTCAAAGAAATTAATCCATCCAGGGCAACAACTAGTAAGCATAGGAAGAGTTCCACCATGCTCAAGTCTGTGAATTAACTCAGAAGCTTCTTCCATTATAGTTAAGTCAGCGGCAAAATCTGTATCAAATACTTGGTCAAATCCAAGAGATCTTAAAGCTGCAACCATCTTACCAGTAACTGCTGTGCCAGGTTCTAGTCCAAATTCTTCACCAAGTGCAGCACGTACTGCTGGAGCTGTTTGAACTATAACTGTCTTCTTTTCATTATTTAATACATTCCAAACCTTAGAAGTATTATTTGCTTCTGTAAGAGCGCCAGTTGGACATACTGCTACGCATTGACCACAAAATGTACAGTTAGTTTCTAACATAGGAGCTGAAAAGGCTGGAGCTATTATTGTTTCGAAACCTCTATCTATAGCGGATAAAACCCCAACAGTTTGAACCTTGTTACACATAGTTACACATCTTCTGCAAAGTATGCATTTATCTAAATCACGAACTATTGAGTAGCTAGAATTATCTACTGGATATTTAGATTTTTCTCCTTTGTATTTAATTTCACGTATTCCCATTTCGGCTGCAAGCTTTTGAAGTTCACAGTCCGTATTTTTTTCACAAAGAAGACAATCTTGCGGATGATCTGATAGTAGAAGTTCTACCATAGTTCTTCTTGCTTTTATAGCTTTTATGGAGTTGGTTTTAACTACCATACCAGGAGTTATAGGAGTACAGCAAGCAGGAGCTAGATTTCTTCTTCCCTCTACTTCAACTACACATACACGACAAGAACCAGGATGATTTTCAGTCTTATTATCGTGAAGATGAAAATGACATAAAGTAGGTATATTTATGTTAAGTTCCTTAGCGGCATTTAATATAGTAGTTCCTTCTTGAACCTGAAAATCCTTATTGTTTATAGTAATATTAACTAAACTCAAACTTCACACCTCTTTTCGTTAAGTCTACTTTCTTATTATTGCACCCACAGGGCAGGCGCTAAAGCAGCTTCCACATTTTATACATTTATCTTGCATAATTTTATGCTTGTCCTTTACTTTTCCTTCAATGCATGAAGTAGGACATACTCTTGCACATTTTGTGCAACCTATACATTTATCTGTAACTTCATAGCGAAGTAAGTTCTTACAAACTCCTGCAGGGCATCTTTTTTCTTTTACATGAGCTTCATATTCATCATAGAAATATTTCATTGTACTAAGTATTGGATTAGGAGCAGTTTGTCCAAGACCGCAAAGGGAAGTATCTTTTATGGTTTGGGCAAGTTCCTTAAGATCAACTAAGTCCTCTTCAGTACCTTTTCCTTCAGTAATTTTTGTAAGCATTTCTAAAAGTCTTTTGTTTCCTATTCTACAAGGAGTACATTTCCCACAGGATTCATCTACAGTAAACTCAAGATAAAATTTAGCTATATCAACCATACAATTATCTTCATCCATTACAATCATTCCACCAGAACCCATCATGGAACCTATATTAGATAAGGATTCATAATCGATTTTAGTATCTAAATGGTCAACAGGGATACATCCACCAGAAGGACCACCAGTTTGGACGGATTTAAATTTACGACCATTTTTTATACCGCCGCCGATATCGTATATTATTTCTCTTAAGGTAGTTCCCATAGGCACTTCCACAAGACCTACATTATTTATTTTTCCAGCTAGAGCAAAGACCTTTGTTCCTTTAGAGGTTTCTGTACCAATGGAACTAAACCAGCCAGGACCTTCGTTGATAATTGCAGGAACTAAGGCTAAAGTTTCTACGTTGTTTACACAGGTAGGCTTGTCCCATAATCCGCTTTCAGCAGGGAATGGAGGCTTGTTTGTAGGTTCTCCTCTTTTTCCTTCTATGGAGTGAATTAAAGCCGTTTCTTCACCACATACAAAGGCACCAGCGCCGTATTTAATATTTATATTAAAGCTAAAATCTGTACCTAAAATATTTTCGCCTAGAAGTCCATACTCATGAGCTTTCTTTATAGCGATTTCTAATCTGTAAACTGCAAGAGGATATTCAGCTCTAATGTATATATTTCCTTCATTAGCGCCTATGGCATAACCTGCTATTGCCATTGCTTCTAATACACTGTGGGGGTCTCCTTCAAGTATGGAACGATCCATAAATGCACCTGGATCACCTTCATCTGCATTACAGATTATATATTTTTTAGAACTTTCATATTTTTTTGCAAATCCCCATTTTGTTCCTGTAGGGAATCCGCCGCCTCCACGTCCACGAAGCCCTGAATCACTAATAATTTTTATAACATCATCAGGAGTCATTTCGGTAAGAACTTTTCCTAATGCTAAATAAGCTTTTTCTCCGATAGCTTCTTCAATATCTTCAGGATTTATAAGTCCGCAATTTCTTAGTGCAATTCTCTTTTGCTTTTTATAAAATGACATTTCATCTTGTCTTTTAACTCTTTTTTGAAGAGTAGGTTCTATAAATAAAAGTCTTTCAATAATTTTCCCTTGCAGTAGATGACTGTCTACAATTTCTTTTGCGTCTTCAGGTTTAACATGAACATAAAAGGCGTTGTCAGGATTTATATTAATGATAGGACCTTGTTCACAAAATCCGAAACAACCTGTTAAGCTTACCTGTACTTCATTTTCAAGGCCTGCAGTTTTGATTTCATGCTTTAAATTTTCAACTATTTGATAGCTATCTGCAGATTTACAGCCTGTACCGGCACAAACAGATATTGAACGTTTACATTTTTTATTCTCTGCAGCTAATTCAGCCTCATGAGAAACTTGCTTTATTGCTACTAAATTTTTGCAATCTTCATGATATTTTTTTAATTCTTCAAAAGATTTTATTTTATTCAAGGTATAATTCCTCCTATTCGCCATACTCTTCTAACAATTTAGAAACTCTATCTTTGGTAAAATGACCATATACTTTATCATTTACAGTAACAACAGGTGCAAGGCCACAAGCACCAACACAACGCAATACATCTAAAGTGAATTTTCCATCTTTGGTAGTTTCTCCAACCTTTATATCTAATTTCTGCTGTAATTCGCTTACTACATCTCCAGCACCTCTTACGAAACATGCAGTACCCATACATACGCTTATAACATATTCACCCTTAGGTTCTGTATTGAAGTAAGAATAAAAAGTTACTACACCATATACACTAGAAACAGGCATATTTAATTTATCTGCTACAAATTTTTGAACTTGTTCAGGTAAGTAACCGAATAACTGCTGGGCTTTATGAAGTACACTTATTAATGCTCCTTCTTTGTCCTTTAAGGAATCTATATACTCGCTTAATTCTTGAAATTTAGCTTCTGCTAGTTCGTTTTTACAACTCAATCTTAAGTGCCCCCTTTGTAAATAATTTGATACTTTTTATAATTCAATTATATCAGAATCTTGTTTAAATATTAACAATTTTTATTTTTAGATTTATTTTAAATATACTAAAAAATATTCAAAAATTCAATAATGATAAAGTAAATTATGCAATGTAAATATTGGGATTTGCATGAGAAAGAGTTGATAACAAGGTAAATCCAAGTGATATAGAGGCTATGTCAATAAGTGGAAGTAAATTTATATATTTTTATTATTTTCAGAATAATCTAACACAAACAAATTGCTATATTGTTAAAATCAAAAATTTCCCTAATAAGTTTGATAATTTTAAGATAATCTATACAGTTGATATATTGTACCGATACATTTGAAAAGAAAATATGTATAACCTATAATTATATATAATTTAATGAATTTGCTTTGGAGGAGAGGAGAAAAGTATGGAAACACATGTTAAAACCCGTTCAATGGTAGAAATGGCACTTATGACTGGCATTATATGCTTAGTGACCATGACAATGAAAATACCAACAGTTATAGGTTATACTCATCTAGGGGATGGATTTGTATTTGTGGCTGCTGTGATGTTTGGAAAAAGAAAAGGTGCACTAGCAGCAGCACTTGGAATGACTCTTGCAGATATTTTAGGTGGATATGCCATATGGGCACCATTTACATTTGTTATAAAGGCAGTTATGGCATATATAGCAGCAACTATAGCATACAGAAATAATTATAATGGAGATAATGTAAAAAACAATACTTTTGCTTTTGCAGTGGCAGGAACATGGATGGTTTTAGCATATTATTTAGCTAATGCTGTGATTGTACGTTTTGTATATGTGGAGTCAGCAAGTTTCTATGAAAGCTTAGTTTTAGCTTTAGCAGATATTCCAGCAAATACAATGCAAATAATTGTAGGGATTGTTATAGCACTTCTTTTAATAAAAGGTGTTAAGGGAAAAGGTGTTTTTAATCGCTAATAACTATATTTCATAGTTAATATTTAATTTTTATATGAATAAGAATTTCTTTGTTAATTAATTATAGTTTAGTAAAATAAAGCGATAAATGAAGAGAATAATAATAATATACAATTTAAAATGTTTACATGAATTAAAATTACTATTGATAAATTATATTTATTATCTTATAATGAAATAAATTTAATAATTGTCTCGGATGAAGGTAATAGGAGAGAGGCTTTTGTAGCCCACCGAAGATGTTAATCTTTCAGGTACCATTATTTATGGGGAGGACTGTTACTGGACGAAACTCTGGAGAGACTCTATTTAGAGCACCGAAGGAGAAAGTTGGGATATTGTTATTCCAATGAAACTCTCAGGTAAAAGGACAGAGAATAGAACAGTATATCCAGAGGTCTGTTTTTTTGCAGTACCTCTATTTTATTGTCACAAATCTATTCTTTTGCTGTCCTCAAAAATAATTTTATTGGAGGATGGATCATGGAAAATCTAATTCAAATCTTTAACAAAATCGACTCAATAGTATGGGGAGCACCTTTACTAATTCTTCTCGTAGGAACAGGAGTTTATTTTACACTCAGACTTAAATGTCTACAAATCATAAAACTACCATTAGCACTTAAATATTTATTTTCTAAAGAAGATGAAGATAGTTTAGGTAAGGGAGATGTTACAAGCTTTCAAGCACTGTGTACAGCACTTGCTGCAACTATTGGTACAGGTAATATTGTAGGAGTAGCTACTGCAATTAAGGCCGGAGGTCCAGGAGCATTATTTTGGATGTGGATGGCAGCTTTCTTTGGGATGGCTACAAAATACGCAGAGGGATTGCTTGCTGTAAAGTATAGGGTAATAGATAAGAATGGACAAATGTCTGGTGGTCCTATGTATTATATAGAAAGAGGACTTAAAAACAAATGGATGGCTAAGTTATTTGCTATATTTGGAATAGGAGTAGCTTACTTTGGTATAGGAACTTTTGCACAAATAAATGCAATAACAGAATCCTTAAAGGATTCATACAATGTACCAACTATAACAACAGGTTTTATAATAACTTGTTTAGTTGCCTTAGTAACTTTAGGTGGTATTAAAAGCATTGCAAAGGTCTCAGAAAAGGTAGTCCCTTTTATGGCTATAATGTATATAGTGGCAACACTTATAATACTTGTTGTAAACATTAAATTAGTACCAGCAGCGTTGGCATTAGTTATAAAAAGTGCATTTACTCCTAGTGCAGCAGTGGGAGGATTCTTAGGAGCTACAGTTAAACAGGCCATTCAAAATGGAGTAGCAAGAGGGGTGTTTTCTAATGAATCAGGACTTGGAAGTGCACCTATTGCAGCAGCAGCAGCAAAGACAAAATCCTGCGTAAGACAAGGGCTTATATCTATGACAGGAACATTTATAGATACTATAATAGTATGTACAATGACAGGTTTAACTTTAATTTTAACAGGAGCATGGAAAGCAAATTTAGCTGGAGCTGCTATGACAAATGCAGCATTTACACAAGGAATGCCTATAGAAGTTTTAGGGAAATTTATAATAACTGTAGGACTTATGTTCTTTGCATTCACAACTATATTAGGATGGAATTATTATGGTGAAAGATGTGCAGAGTATTTATTTGGAGTAAAGGGAATAAAGCCTTATAGATATATATTTATAGCAATTGTAGCAATTGGTGGATTGTCTATATTAAAGTTAGACTTGATATGGATAATTGCAGACATAGTTAATGGACTTATGGCTATACCTAATTTAATAGCATTAGTGGGATTAAGTCCTGTGGTAATTCATGAAACAAAACTTTATTTTGAAAAATTGAAAAGTGAAGAAAGTCCGGAGGATGAAGAGATAATAATGTCTAAGGCATTATAATGTATAAAAGCTTCCAATGTAGTTAA